>JAYVOT010000430.1:0-6767 GCA_043757795.1 Chthonomonadaceae bacterium
CAAGATTTCTGCCATACCATAAGTAGCGAACGGCATAGATTGCCGCAGCGATGTAGCAAGAGAGAGTCGTCACTGCCGCAGGCACGTGAAAAAAAACAATGCGCGCCGCATCCCCGTTGTTGGCGAAGCCGCTCGCGCCCTTTGCAATGAAAAAAGCTCCATAAATGACGAAAATCATCAAAGCGACCGTCAGCCACTTCCAAACGCTTTTCAAAGGGTCCTTGACGCCCGCGACTCTCTTGCTGCTAGTTTGCGTCATCGACATCGAGCGTAGCCTCTCGCTTCCATACCTATTCTAACGGATATGCCCCCTTGCAGAGTTCCTGCAGGGTTGTTTGAAAGCGCAAAATAGTATAATAGCGCTGAAATGCGGATTATAAAGAAGAAGCCCGAAAGAAGATTGCAATTCCGGACGGATTGAAGTCCTCCACGTGGATTAAGAAGTCTGTCTACGCGGACTCTGCAATCGCCTAAAATCTCTCAACCCGCGATAAAGGGTGATTCAATTCCAGACGCGGGTTTCGCCCCGCTATCTCTACACCCAGACTTCCCGCAACCGCTTCCGCGCAACCGAGAATCGTTAATCTTCCCAAATCACTCTAAAGACAACCGTCGAGATGGCTATGATCGCGACGCTGTAAGCGAAAACTCCGCCGACATTTTTAATGATCACGATCATTCCAGCCTTGGGATCGTAGAGGGTGTTCGAAGCGTTTATCAAAAGCGTTATGAACACGAACATGAAGGGCAAGCCCAACGCCCCGTAAAGCGCACCCGTACTTCTCGCTTTCGCCGCGAGGGCGGCGATGATCGTTGCAGTCCCGCCCAGTCCAATGCAACCGCTGACCATTAGCGAAGTAAAAACAAGCGGGTTCCCTGCAGTCATGCCTGTCAGCAACATATATGCCGGGGTTAGAATCAATGCAACTGTGAAAATCATCACAAGGTTGAAGAGCAGTTTGCCTGCGAATACGGCTTCTGCCGGCATCGCCAGTCTCAAAGCAGTTGTTGTTCCGGCTTCTTCTTCATGAACGAAGGAGTGCGATAACCCGGCGAACGCAGCAAAGATAAGCAGTACCCAGAGCAACCCCATTTTACCGGCGGAGTCCCATGCCGGACTGAGAGCCGCATTCAATCCGGAATCTATGTTTTTATCGATTCCGTATGCTTCAAAAAACGCTCTTGCGCTAAATCCTTTTGTCTCTCTTAGAACTGCCGTGACAATGGTCAAAAGAAGCATGGAGGAGAAAGCGAATATTCCTACTGCATTGACTGCAACTTTTGAGCGAAGTTCAGCTCGAATATCTTTTAGGAATAGAGCTTTCACGCCTCTTGCCCAGTTTGAATTCGCCGATCTCATGCGAATGGCTCCAGGTGAACCCGATTGTCGCTCCAGTCCGTCTCCCTAGGTTCATTCGTCGCTACTATCGTCAATCCGTTTTCAACCTCAGCAGTTTGCCGTTGAATGACGCGCTCTACCATTTCGAAGCCTTCTGAGTCGAGGTTCGCAGTAGGCTCGTCGAGCAACAACAATGGCGGTTTGCTCAGGAGGGCGAAGGCGTATTTCAACCTTTGCCTCATTCCGGAGGAGTACGCCCCGACAAAATCGCGTCCACGTCCCTTTAGACCGACTTCCGTCAACAGTTCGATCAGGTCGGCTCGCGGGAGTTCGACGCCTTTCGCCTCGGCAAAAAAACGCAAGTTTTCCGCTCCGGTCAACTCCCGATAGAGCGATAGATCCGGAGCGACATAGCCCAGAATGTCTTTTCGAAGTTCGCTGTCGAGTAGAGCGTTGTCAAGCCGTACTTCTATCGTGCCGACATCAGGAACCAGAAGCCCCGCGATCATTTTCAAAAGAGTGCTTTTTCCGCTTCCGTTCGATCCTGTCACAACAAGGATCTGTCCGTTTGATACGCAGGCGCCAACCGGTTTGAAAAGCCTCAAAGCTCCAAATCTGTGCGATACATCTTTCAACTCGACGCGGAGAGTAATTGGCTTCTCCCTACTCCTAATTTGACAAAACGACCATGACTTTGTTTCGGAATGTCGCCCATTTACCATTTCAACCGCATTTAATCTTCTATATTATACCCCGTAGCAAGACAAGCCGCCCTTAAACTTTTTTAAGGTATTGCAAACATGGATATTTAGCGTATTTGAAATAAATCAGTCCGGTTGAAGCTCATTCGAGTTTCAACCGGACTATCTCAAAACGAACGTCGTCAAGCTCATTTCCAACTTAAAGTTGTTGCGGGGGGGCGTAAATTCGGAAGGTGAATTTTCGTCCAAGCAAGGTCTCCCAGCTTTTATTCTGTTCCGGCGTTAGAGACGCAAGCAATTTTGCTTCGGAGACCTTTCTCGCCTTCTCAATTTTCTTCTGCGCCTCCTCCATTTTCGGTCTTATCTGAGCGTAGTTCCCCGCCTGAAAACCTGTCGCTCCGCCTGCAGGCGTATTTGCTCCGCCATTAGCAGTAGCTCCCCCAGCAGGACGTCCGCCGCCTCGCATGCCCATGTAGACCGAAGTCATAGTTTCCGTTTGAAACTTCATATGCTCGGCGTAGATGACTTTCACTTTTTCTATGTCCGCTTTGTCCAGCTTCATTGCCGTTGCGACCTTTTCGTCTTTGAGCGCAAGAGGTCCGCGCCATCTCAAGTCCAGTTCATGCAGTCGGGCGAGCTGTTTCGCATTCAACAGTTTCTCCAGTCGCTTGATCTGATCTTCACGCGAGGTTTGAAACTGCTTCGCCATGTCCGGCGCTTGATCCTGAAACTCCTGCATCTTCGCAGTTCTCTCCTCGGCAGTCATATTGCGCATCTGTCCGAATTGAGAGAAAATTTGAGTAATCTGAGTACGTTGTTCCTTCTGTATCTCCTCGTCAAACGACTCCAACTTCTGACGTTGAGGAGAACTCAGAAGAATATCCGCTTGCACATCTTCCCTTTTGATCAACAAAAGTACATCTGTTATTGAGGGATCGGCAGCGCTGGTTCTGCTTTGCGCTCCTGGCATCATCCCTCTGAACATCTGTTGAGCCATCGGCATAAGAGCGGCGAATCCTCCTGCGCCTGCGCCGCCGCCAGCCGGTGCTTGAGCAAGGACGGGACTGTGAAGAGTAGTGAAAAGGGCTGTGAGCGACATCGCTACCGCCAGGGTGGAGATGTTTCGATTCATTTTACAATGCCTCCTGAATCTGTGATAAGCGCCGCATTTTTTACGATGCAGGGGTTCCTCACAGCGAGAACCGATAGTTAATCAAATAGTATGAAAGTTGTAAGAACGCCTGCAACTTGTTGCGATCCTATCTTTAGACGCAGAGAGTGCAAGAAAGGTTATTCCAACTTCAAATTTACCACAAAATGCTGCGATTGTTCTTATTCGCGTTGTCAAAATCGATTCCTAAAATACGTCCGGCTCCTGTGATCATGCAGATGAAAGCCATTAATATCAAAGCTTGATTAAGACCTTGAAAGCCGATTCCCAACCCCCAACTCGCGCAAAGGTAGTGGACCAACATAATGATCGCTAGAAATGAAGCAAGACGCGTGCAAAAGCCGAACATGAGCATCAAGCCTAAAACCAGTTCTCCGATAACCACTAACCAGGTGAAAACGTTCAAGTGATTTAAAACCGTATTTCTAAGGAATGGCGCGTACCACGCTAGAGGAATGCCGTTGTGCAACAAGTCGTTTATAAAGGCCGCGAAACTGCCTTTGTTTCGCCCAAAAATCCACGACCATTTAGTCAGCCCCATGACGAATAATTTTATTCCCAAGAAAATGCGAATCAATGCGACGCAAAATCCCATTGTGCTGGAAGGCGGGATGATAAAACTGCGCGGGGTTTCCCCTTTAATCGGTATGGACATGGCGATCCTGCCTTTGAGTGATTGAGACCAGGATACATGGTCCCCCCGAAACAATCTGAATTCCCTGCGCGCGAGCCTGATTGCAAGCGGAAGCTGATTCAGAACCGGGCTGCATCCATACATATTGAATTTTTAGTCGCCCTGCCCCCAACATCGAAGCTTCTGTGATTTCGGGAGGAGTTACTGTGACGACGCAATCGACGATACCTGGAAGATTGTCGAGTCCCGGATAACAGGGATCGTTGTCGATAGAGTCGCTATTCGGGTTGACGGCGTAGACCGTGTATCCAGCAGATTTCAATTTCTTGTAAACGACGTATCCGTATTTTTCGGGATTGCGCGAGACTCCCGTCACCGCAAAAACCTTCATATCCAGAATTTTGTCGATCAGACTGTGCGTCGTCAAAAAAATAGCTCCTGTTTTCATTCCGTTCCAAAACTGCGAACGAGTTTGCCTCCTGCGCGTTCTAAGGAACGGTTTGCTCGTAATGCACAAACACAAACGATAGACGGCTGAAAGAGCGTCGGCGTTTCAGACAAACACTTCAAAGCGTAACCGCTTGCAACTAATATTAGGTATTGTTGCAAGCTAATCCTATTTTAACGAGTTTTAACAGGAATGTCAATCCTTATTTAGTGTACATTCATCTCGGTGGGAGTTGGGACTATTGAACTGGATTAAGAACTCATGTTACGCACTCCGTGGGATGAAATGTCCGTATGTTGAAAACACACGCTACTAATATGGGCGTCCTACGGACGATAGATTTCGGGGTCTCAAAAACCAATCTATTTGCGTCAAGTTTGAAGGTCTAGCATAGATATGTCCAAAAACGCTTCCGCCGATGGCGCATTTGCAAAGCGGCTCTGCCCGATGTGACGACTCCCAATGTTGCAGGTTGGATTATCGCCTGAAGGGCTTCCCGCCAAAGGCGCTATAGCAAAGGGCTTGCCCGTCGTGACTGTTGATGGCGATGCGATCGTATTTTCTTCCAAAGATGAAAAATCCTAACATCACAACTGTATTTTCCCGCCGAAGGCGCTAAAGCGAAAATGCTCTGCCCGTCGTGACGATTCGCGACGATGCAGTGAATAAAGACGCATTCGACACCTCTCACGTCCGGAGAACGCCCATTCATTTGCCAGGTGTTTTCAACACTCGGATTTGTTGATTGCGTGACATGAGTTAACAAGGCTTACCTGTCACTCTTTCCAATCCGTCTTGACAAACTCCAAGCGATAGTTGAGAACCCTGAATTATTTTTTCATACTTTTGAAAGAGTTCAATCGCCGCCGCATAATGAATTGCGGCGAGCGCGGGGTCGCACATCCCGACTTCGAACACGTAAGCCAGGCGTTGATGACATTCTGCGAGCCGCAACGAGTTTTCCTCCGACTGTTCCGCTTGTGAATAGAGATTCACAGCTTGAAGGTATCTTTCAACCGCGTCCGAAAAGCGATCTCGACGCTGGAATATTCTCGCGATCTGAGTGCATATCGCAGCCTGTTCCGCTTCACTCCCTGCGAACAGAGCCAATTGCTCCCTCTTTCTTTCGTATTTCACTATCAATAGATCAAGGCGCTTCCAGGGAACGGAATTGAGAGCGGCAAGACTCTGCAACACGAGGCGAGCGCATTCGGTCGCCTGAAGCTTCGATTCATCATCTTCAAACTCCAAAAAAATGTCTGTCGCTTCTTGAAGCGCAAGAGCTGCTTGCTGACAACGACCGGATTTCAACAGCGACGAACCGTATTCCAAACACAACTCCGCCCGTTGGCGATGAAAGAGCGAATCAAGAGGAATCCCTTCCGCTTGTAGCCGATCTTCAGTAACGGCGTAAATTAGAACAGCCTTGCCCAGTAGAGACTCGGCTGTCGCAGAGTCGCCTGACTGCAAGCTCTTAATCGCCTCCTCCCGCATAAACCGTCCTTCAGTACGAAGGTCAATGCTTCTAATCATATTATTACTCCCGTCACGGCTTCATTCTACTCTCCATTTTACCTCAGCCATCCGACTTGAATTGCTGTTTCAATTTGACAAAATTTAGCGAGGATGACCTTCATCGAAAAATCCAGAAGTCTATTTGGGTACTTACTTCTTCAAAATCACAGGTCCATTCGAGAGGTAATAGTTAGAGGAAAGCGACTCACGCAAAACCTTTATCAAAACAGGCGAGTCGGAAAAGAGGTAGTTGTTAGTTTTAGGGGAGGATATGCCGAACTTCAGCTTCATCGTGTTGACATTAAAAAGTCCTACCATTTTAATCCGGGGGTATTTTAATGGGAGTTTTTTCAGCAACTCTCGATACTTCGACGCAGCCCATTCCGAACGATCCGTCCCTGAATGCAGGGCTTCTTCCCGGCACGCGGCATATTCGCAGATGGCTATCGGTTTTCGCGAGGCGAATTTTTTATAGATATTGTCGAGATGAAACTCCAAACTCTCTTTGTCAGCAGGCAGTTTCGGATCGTTATTGTGATGCAATACGGAGTAGAAATTGACTCCGACCCAATCAACATATTCGTCTCCCGGATAGTAATCCTGCCAATTATTGTGCGGTTCGCTCCCCACGCACCAGATCATAATCACATTTGGAGCTACTTTCTTCATCACGTCATGCACTAGTTTGAACTTCACGCGATATAGTTCGGGGTTTTTGTGGTAAGGAGTCCAATTTCCATTCATTTCGCTTGCAAAACGAAGGAAAACAGGACGTCCCATTGTTGCGAAGGCTCGAGCGTGAGCTTGCAACACGGCATCATCCTTCACTGTGTCTATCCCTTTGCGGGGTTCGAGCGCCGCCTGCAGAATGACGCGTCGGTTTTTGTATCCGTTAGGGCTATTTAGAAATGCGTTTAGTTCCGCCGGGTCTTCATAGTCGAAATAGAGCCACTGAACGG
>JAYVOT010000431.1:0-6764 GCA_043757795.1 Chthonomonadaceae bacterium
CCAGGAGATGGTTTTCCCGTTGGCGGTCAGCTTCAGCCCTATGAGATTCAAAATGGGGCCCGTAGGTCCATGTTCACCTGGAATCCATTTCGGATAGAGGAGGGTCAAGTCTCCTGGTTTCGCAGGAAGGATCATTCTCCCATGAAGCATTTTTTGCGACGCTTGTCGCGCATCAAGATAGAGTTTTATTGTGGAATTTTGAGCCGACGCGATTCCGGTAAGGCTCATGCCGATAAAACAAGAGAACCATAAGAAAGAGTTCTTCCTAAACATTTTTTACTCCATTTTGAGAGGTAGAAAGGGATTTGAAATCCGAATCGTCGTCTGCTTCCCTATTTACTTGCGGAAGAAGTTGCTAAGAACAGCCCGGCGCAAAAGAGCGCCAACGTTCCGCTCAGGATGAACGGCGCAACCGGATTCCAGTCGAAGAGAAAACCTGCAAGGAGGCTAGCGGGAAAGAGCGCAATGCCTGTGATCGTATGGTACGCTCCCAACTGAGCGCCTCGTTTCGAGGGGTCGGATAGGTCGGCAACGTATGCTTTGGTTGCGCCTTTGCTCAGCGTGCTGTGTCCGCCGTAGAGGAGGAACAGCATCCAAACACCCCACTCCATATGCAATCTAAGTAGGCCGAAACCGAGATAGACCGCGCCGAAAACGACATAGCCCGCAAGTATCAAGGGAATTCGTCCAACTCTATCAGAAAGTTTGCCTGCGGCATAGCCCAGGGTCGCTTCCACTGAATTGAAAGCCGCGCTGAGCCAGAGAAGATTTAGGGAGGAAACGCCGATCCGATTCGCTTGAAGTATCAAAAATGCGTCGCTCGAATTTCCCAAACTAAACAGAAGTTCGATTAATAGAAAGCGTCGATACTTTTGAGGAAGGTCTTTCCATTTAAAATCAAAGAACGGCTTTTTCTCTATCGACTTTGAAAGACCGCTTGCTAAGGTGCGAGGAGGTTCCCGGACAAAAATAAGGAGAGTCGCCACTGCCAGAAATCCGGGAACTCCGGCAAAGAGAAACAGAAGGCGCAACTTATGCGACAGATCGCCGGAAATGTGCGAGAGGAACAAGACTCCGAGCAGAGGACCGATTACCGCTCCGGTCGAATCCATCGCTCTATGCAGACCGAAAGCCCTGCCGCGCATCCCCGGCGCAGTCACATCCGCCACTAGGGCGTCGCGAGGACTCGACCTCAATCCCTTCCCGACCCGATCAAGAAAGCGCAGAGCCAAAACGAAGTGCCATCCTGTCGCGAGAAACATCAGCGGTTTTGAGATCGCGCCGAGGCTGTAACCAAGAATAGTCAGCGGTTTGCGCTTTCCCATTCTGTCTGAAATCGACCCGGAGAATAACCTGAGGAGACTTGCCACGCTCTCCGCGATGCCCTCGATCAACCCCACAACCCACGCCGGCGCTCCCAACACATACCTCAAAAAAAGCGGCGTTTGAGTTGCGACCATCTCTGAACACGCGTCCATCAGGAGGCTGACAAACCCCAACGCTACCACTGTTCCGCTCAATTTCGAAGCCGGAGGAGCGCCTTCAATCGCCAGCGACGGGGATTCGGAAACGGGTTTCTCGGTTTTCGCTTTCAGTTGGCTTTCATCCATTGAAAACTTGTCGGAGCGAGTCTGAGATGTGCTTCAGACCTAATTGATGCTCTACTCTATAGCCCTCCACCTCCGCTGTCACGTAGGAGTCGTAGCCGATGGCCTCCAACGCTTTTCGCACTTTCGCCCAGGGAACGTCGCCCTGCAACGGGTTGCAGAAGCCGGACATATTCCCGATTCCGGACTTGAAATCCTTCACATGAACGTTCACTATTCTGTTGCCCAATATCTTGATCCATTGTTCAGGGTAACCGTAAAGCAACACGTTGCCGACATCGAAATACGCTCCGATATTCGAGCTGCCGATCTCGTCTAAAAACCGAGCGAACTCAAGGGGCGAGAGTAGAAACTTGTTCCATACGTTCTCAACTCCGACGCGCACATTTCGGCTCTCCGCCTCGTCCGCCACGCGCTTCAAGACCTCTTGCGCTCGTTCGTAAGCGTCATCGTAGGCGATATCGCCATTCACGATTCCAGGTACTGCCAGTATCGTATCGACTTCCATCCAGTTCGCCGTTTCGAGCATTTTTCGAATCGTCGCTTCGCCCTTCGCCCTCACTTCCGCGTCCGGCGAAGTGAGCGGGTACTTCCAACCTAGCCCGGTGGAGAGACTAGAAAGTTCGATATTTTCCGAACGTGCGGACTGAACGATCGCTTTGACCTCCGCTTCCGTACTGTCCGTTCTCAATTCTCCATCTTCAGCGATATTGATCTCGATACTGTCGAAACCGGCGTTCTTCGCCGCTTTGAAACAGTCCGCCAACTTCCATTCGGAGGGCATAGTCCAACGATTGATCCCGATTTTCATTTTAAGAGTCCCCTTTGTCGCGTTTTGCAAATCGTATCCGTAGATGAAGCTAAATTCGACATTCCAACTGCGAATCACTCCTCAGCAGGAATGTTTCCCGACAAAACGACTTATTCGGAATTCAGTTCAAACTCGAGAGTGGCGCAAGAACCTGCGCGCTCCGGCTTGGCAGGTAGATTTCAACGCTCTGGCTTCGCCCGTATCTTTCGACTTTTTGGATCGGATAGTTGACTGCGGCGATTCCTGATCTGCCATGCCCGGCGAATCGAAGGTCGTCCGTGTCCAGTATCACACGATAGTCCTCGAAATCAGGAACAGGAATTCTTAAAGACGAATAGGATTCCGTTGCGTGATAATTGAATGCGAATACGAGAGGTCCGTGACGGTAGACGATTTGCCGAGAATCTTCGTGGTGTGCGAGCAGTTCGATGAGAGAGCTGTTGAGTATCTGATAGCGTTTGTCGAGGGCGATCATCTCCCTGTCGAAAGCGAGCAGTTTTCCATACGCGAGGAAAGGACTATCCGCAAGCGACCACTGTCTTCTTGCGAAGTGATAGGACTGATTGTTGCCTTCGCGGGGAAAGTCGATCCACTCCGGATGCCCGAACTCGTTTCCCATAAAGGTGAGATAGCCTTCGCCGGACAAACTGAAAGTCATGAGGCGGCTCATTTTATGCAGCGCGACTCCCCGGTCCGTGATCGGGTTTGCGCCGGGATCGTTCATCTCCGAGTACATGGAAGCGCCCATCATGCGAAATGCAAGCGTCTGATCGCCCACGAGCGCTTGATCGTGGCTTTCGACGTATCCAATGTGCTTTTCCGTGTGTCGCCTGTTCAACATCGTGGAGTAGAGGTTCGCCAGATCCCACTGTTCATCAGGAATCTCCTTCACCAGTTTGATCCAGAAGTCCGGCACTCCCATGTTAAGGCGATAGTCGAAGCCCACTCCCCCTTCCGAAACGGGTCTCGCAAGCCCCGGCATTCCGGAAACGTCCTCCGCCACTGTGATCGCCTGCGGATTGATTGCGTGCGCAAGGTCGTTTGCGAGTTGCAAATAGCAGAGGGCGGATGCGTCTACATTGGCGTCGAAGTAGTCCTGATAGCCGTTGAAAACGCGTTTCAAACCGTGATCGAGATAGAGAATGCTTGTGATTCCATCCATTCTCATGCCGTCGAAGCGGAACTCTTCCAGCCAGAATCGTAGGTTGCTGAGCAAAAGTTGTCGCACCTCGTACTTAGAATAGTCGAAGAGCAGAGAGTCCCAGGCGGCGTGAATCCCCTTCGCGCCAGCGTGGAAGTACTGATATTCAGTCCCGTCGAAGAGGTTCATGCCTTCGTTCACGTTCTTCACGGAGTGGCTATGCACTAAGTCAAGGAGGACTAAAATTCCCATCGAATGCGCTGTGTCGATAAGGCGTTTGAGGTCTTCGGGAGTTCCAAATCGTGAAGAGACGGCGAAAAGGCTACTGACATGATAGCCGAAGGATGCGTAGTAGGGATGCTCTGCGACTGCCATGATCTGAATCGCGTTGTAGCCGAGCGCGGAGATTCGGGGCAGAATGCGTTCGGCGAACTCATTGAAGGAGGCGACTTTGCCCTCTTCAAGAGACATCCCGATATGCGCTTCGTAGATTGTAAGTCCCCTGTCCAACTTCGGGGAAGGGTGTTTGAACTCGAACGGCTGCGGCAACCAGACCTGCGCAATGTAGTCTTTCGTTTCGTGATCTTGCAACACTCTACGAGCGTAGACCGGAATTCGATCTTGTTCGCCAAGCGAAGTGACGACGTGAACTTTCATGCGAGACTCATGCCCGAAATGCTCGCCGTACTCTTCGTCCGGCAGAAATAAGCTCCATACTCCATACTCGTCACGGAGCATAGGGTTGGCGCGGCGGTCCCAAAAATTGAAGTCGCCGATGAGGTAGAGGGCAGTCGCGCCGGGCGCCCATTCTCGATACCAGATTCCGAACTTGCCTTCGCGCTCCCCCCGGTTGACGCCGTAGTATCTATGTCCCTGACTGACTGCGCCCATGAGTCCGCCGCGGGAGTCGATGTCCGCCAATGCGTCGCGATGCCGCTCCATTCGTTCCCGAATGCTGTCGGCGTAGGGGGCGAGAGTGGGGTCGATACCAATGAGAGCAGGCTGGGTTTCAGGGTTCTTCATGCCGAGATTATACCTTCAATGCGTTGGAGCTACTTCAATTCAGAGAAGATCGGATCGAAAGGCAAAAACTCTTTTACAAGACTTAACAGTTTTCTCCGGCAGCTACCAATATCTCCAGCAATTTAGTATCCGCCGCCGCTCATCTATTTGGTTTCACCGTCAATTCAAATTCATGCATTCCTGTACCTGAAGAGCCCAACTGCAATGGAGGCATTTGCTTGGCGAAAACCTCATCTTTTCAATGATTTCACCTCACCAGTGTACATATTTACCGATATTACCGTGTGGTGAGGCAGTGGGCCACGATATGAATTGTGACCACCTAAGACGAATTCCCAACAACTCAAGGTTTCAATTTCTTTAACCCAACTACTCCAACCGCTGTCGTCTCTTTTCAAGCTCTTTTCAATAATTTCTCTTAACTCGACAATCTCAGTATTTCTTGCCAACTCTTCATCAAGTCTTCTAGATTCCTGCTGAGCTAGCTTTCGAGCTTCATTTTGTGAGATTTTTAGTTTCTCCATAAATAACACGAATCGTAGTATGTGAAAAACTACAATTCTGAAACGGTAGTTTAAAATCATTAGTAACACAAACAACAAAGCCATAAGTATATAATCATTCAATATGTCATTTATAATAGTGTAAAATTTATTCATGTCTTCTCAACTCCTTGTTGGTATTTCACTGAATACATAGAGTGCGGTGACACCATCCCATTGTAGACATATAGTTGAAACCAGACATTGAGAGTTAGTAGGGAGCAAACTTTCGATTGCCTACCTAATTATTTTTAAGTAGTTGAATAGACAAAAATAGTTTAAAATGATAACCTTTAATACTGATAACAGAGTTCATTCATCGAAAATTACTGGCAGCGGCTCACTTTTTCATGCGGTTTGACATCACACTCACCTAGTACAGAGAATATAATTTTTTGTCTGGTTTTGTCCCAAGATCACTGAGAGCGCGATCTCATTTCACGTTCCTTTCAATTTCTTTGCTAACGACTACTCCTAAGTCTTCATTAATCCAAAAACATGCACGGGGTGAGTTTAAAGTTAATCCTGCATACAGTACCATGACCCTCCAATATCGAGTTTTTTTTCCAAACCATGAAGTCTCTTCTATTCGAATGGCTTTGACTGGTTCTGAAAAGACTCCATCATAACCATCTACTGGTTCTTTCCATCCCCACCCCATCTCGATTGCTGCTTTCTTAGCAAGTTCAATTGCCTCTTCTTTAGTCATTATTTTATTCTTCCTTGATTTTCCTCCGGAAAAAAGTGGTATTTATAAACGAAACCAGCAATCACTATACTACCGGCAATTGAACCTTCTTTAGAGACCTCAGCAGGATTGAGATTTTGGAAAACTCGCTATGTTCAACTGACAGCGTATTCAGTCAGATGCCGGACGAATGGCGGATTGAAAGCCAAAACAAGATTGTAATGCGGGACGCCTGCTTGCACAAAATCCATTACTACGCCTTCTTCCGTCCAATCTTCTTCAATATGAATTTTGCCGTTCTTCAGACGCAAGTAGAATATTGTATTGCTAATTCGCTTTGATCCATGCCAGCCAATCTGCACCAACCGATATTCTCCATGCGCATCGTCTTGCAAAATTGTCGTCTCTACGTCTTGATCCTCTTCGCGCATGTATAATTCTCGGTATTCCTCCAGTACGGAAGCAATGATTTTGCGATATTTCATCAGGGCGCCCATTGGATAATTTCCTCCCTCTCGAGCTCGACCACGAAGATCGAAATATGATAATCATCAACAACTAAAGCGAAAAAGCCATGCTGAGCAACGCATCATAGACTGTATCGCTGACCGTCAGAAATTTGATTCAAAATATAGCTACCTGTAGCAGTTTCTTCAAGTAACTGATTAGTGAGACTGCCCTCGATTTGAGTGATCTGCTCCGGCGTGCCCTACTTAGAGTTGCCGGGTACTGAAAGTACCCGGCAAGAAAAAGCAAGCGTCTTCCAGACGCGAGATTCAAGATCATAGTATGATTTGCATCAGTCTTATGCTCGTTTAATTACAACATACAAGCCAACATCGCGGTTAAGCTATAATCGGTAATTCTTTTGTCGACTTTACGCAGAACGAATGCTAACCAGGTTGTGAATTCTATAAGTTATCTGCTATTCTCCCCCGTCTCCTCCCAAAAA
>JAYVOT010000432.1:0-6754 GCA_043757795.1 Chthonomonadaceae bacterium
ACCTGATGCGTCCAGAAATTCTCGCCAGGGACTTGGGAAACGGCAACCGCTTTTCTGAAGAGAACCGTCGCTGTTCAAAAGTTGCGGACCGACCGCGCCTATCGCAGGATGTTCGTCGAGAAACTTCACAAGAATTGCGAGCGAGTTCGCGCGCGCTTCCGTGTCCGGGTTTAAAATCAGTGCATGTCGACCAACGCAGATTCTAAGAGCTTGATTGTTCGCTTTCGTGAACCCTGCGTTCTCTGCGTTTCGGATCAAGCGAACTTCCGGAAACTCGGACTCCGTCATATCCGCGCTCCCATCCGGAGAGTTGTTGTCGACCACGAACGTCTCGACTTTCAAACCGGAAACAGCAGCGGGAATCGCATTCAGGCAGTCCCGAAGCATTCCTTTCGTGTTGTAACTTACGATGACAATAGAAAGATCCACTGCGTCCCCCTTGATTGCGTGGATATTCCACTTTTTCGGCGTCAATCCCTGCATTGGAAGGGGATTGAACTTATGACCGAATGGAATCTCGCCCGTAAACGAGCGTGCCGTTAAGATAGCGAGACTCATATCTATCGAGTCTGCGCCTCAGAGAGATGAGTCGTATCGCGTTGTTGCGAATCGTCACGAGCAAAAATACGCTCTATGCAGGTCCTCCGGCTTGTTCGGCAAACACAACGAGGCGTCAAGAAAAAGAGGGTTGTCGCGGGTTTCCAAACATGAAGTTTGGGCGTAGTTAAGCGCGATTCAATCGTATATATCAGGCATGAGAGGAATCGCCTTCTCGGAAAGGAGACGCATAATTGCCGCAATCGGAGCTATTGAATGAAATCGAACGACATCCCAAAATCGGTGAAATTGCGCCTGACTGCACGGTGATAAACGCGACAACCGACTCGTCCTGTTCCCTATCGAGTCTGTGGAATGAGGGTCCGGTCGTCCTTGTTTTTTTGAGACATTTAGGTTGCACGTTCTGCCGCGAGCATATCGCGCAACTGCAACAAGATGAGGAGAGATTTCGGAGGGTAGGGGTTAAATTGTGCTTGATTACCGTCGCACAACCAAAAGACACGCTTTCTTTTTGTCGAGAGCGCGATCTCGTCCAGTCGTTTGCGTGCTTGAGCGACCCTTACAAGCAAGCCTACAACGCTTATGGACTTTCAAGGGGAAGCATGGCGAAGATATTCGCCCCGAACGTTTTTGCAAGAGGATTTCAAGCGGTGTTGCACGGTCACTTCGTCGGAATGCCGAAAGGCGATCCTTTCCAAATGCCAGGACTTTTCGCTGTCGACTCGCAAGGCGTCGTTCTATTCGCACACCGAAGTAAAGACGTATCGGACACTCCCCCCAATAGTGTCCTGTTTGAGGCGTTCCAGGTGCGGATTGGAATCGAAGGAGTAGGGTGAACTCAAAGCACGTTCAATGCCCGACAACTGTCCGGCAAGCGGACTCCACGAGACTCAGGCGCTTCATTTCGACCGTCCTCAGGAAAAGAGTAGTTTGGGAAGCGCATTCGATACCGCCATTTGATTCCCAGCAATAGCCTGAAAAAAGAAGCTATCACATTGTAATGTGACTGGAACTCGTTTCCCTCAACAAAAACAGAGATTCAAGTTAGGATTACGGAAGACATTTGCAATTGTTTTGATAGTTAAATTTTTAGACTTTATCGCTTGGTGATTTTCGGGTCAATATATACAACGTACAGAGGCTTACCCACCTGGAATGGGTCTGAGAAATGAATTCGGTATTGCGGAGTTTTCACTTTGCCATGCCATGTACAGAACAAATCCTCTTGTTCGAATGTAGGGTGCTTAAAAGTGAGTTCATTTTCAAACTCTATTTTCTCCGTTTGCGATGAGTCAGTAAACCACGCTTTCGATCCGCTAAAGTGATTTGCCTTGAGTCTGTTTGCCTCTACGGATTGATGCCCCTGGGAGTCCTGGCAACATTTGAGTTTCTCCAATGTGTCTAGCAGCGCCAATATTCTGTCTGCGGGGCATGATCCAAACGGTTGGCGCTCCAGTGAATGAAAGCAATCAGCAGAAAAAGTCAAATTTGGGCATCTGTCAATGCAATTCTGTTTGAGTTCAACCCAGCTTGAGATAATAGTTGGCGCAGAAATCAATGCTGGGGTCAATTTATCGACTTCCCAATAATTGAGTACATCTACACTCTCAGGCGCCTCGTCTTGGCTCTTGAGGTCTACTCTTATTGGAGAATATTCCCAGTTGGAAGTGGTGAAGCTTACTAGACGGCTATCTTCGCCGTCTAAGTTTCGTTTTGCCGCTTCCCCCAGAGAAGTTTCTGTAACAATTTCACGCTTACACTCTAGCCAATCATCAGGGATATGAGCGCGATCATCTTCCCAAAATGGACCCTGATTCGTCAACCACTGCATTACGGCTCTTTGCTTGTCTCGCGAGAGTCGATCAATTCCTTGTTGAAAGTTGTGGAGTTGGGTAATGCGGGAGTTAGCTAATTTTCGATGACAGTATAGAATCCGCCCATATTGTTTGGTCACTCTCAACATAAGCATCATTCGTTCAATAACTGCAGGAAATTCTTCGAGGTCTTGCAATTGTTTATTGAGAGAAAGCTCATTTACATAAAGTCGCAAATTACTCTCCCCATCCCGCAAAAAAGTTGGAGTCTATATCGAATTGGTCGAAAAAGCCTTTAGGCCATTCGCTAAAATTGCCGAATTTGTCGATTTTCGGGTTGATAACTTGAGCGCCTATTTCCGCACGATTTTGGAAAAAGTATACTTCGACCTTATCAGGGGTAATTTTTTCCTCTCGAACAAATCGTCTTACTCCATTTAAAATGTGATCGCTATGAGTTTCTACGATCACTTGTACGCCAGTTCTGGCAACTTCTGCCAGGAATTGTCCCATTCTCGATTGACCTGAAGGATGCAGATGCACTTCCGGGTTCTCGATCAAAATGATATCCCCCTTTTTGGCGGAAAGAGCGGCCACGATAATCGGTAAAACCTGAGTTAATCCAAAACCGACATGAATTGGGCGATGAAAGTCTGTGTCGAGAGAGGTTCTCAAACCCAGAGTCACAGAGTTAGTTTTTTGCACTGGCACAACCTCTAACCCACAACCCGGAAAGAACAATCTCATTCTTTCTTCCACTTGGTGCAACCTTGTTGGAGGTATGTTTGGCAGAGTCAATTCTGCCAGTACTTCTACATCCCTGCCTTGATACAAAACACTCGCAGTATATTCGCCCTTCGCTCCTACAACCGGAGCGACAGCGCTGTCTACAAGAGGATACGCTTCTCTAGGGCCGACTCTTTCTGCTGTTATGTACGTCAACCCCTGTAGACTTTTGGAAAAGCTTGCATCTTCATCTACAATCGTCGGCGGTAGGAGAAATCTCAATGTATCTATTGGATGTCGATGATTGTCGATTCGCAAATCCTCAATTGGAATTGACATACCCGAACGTTCTCCTTTGAAAATCCACTCATATGTTCGGTTTTCATCGCTAAGCCCAATCTCAAAACTTTGTCTTCCGTTTACTTTATCTACCACATCGAGCACAGTTCCCATGCAAATAGACTCTCCATTGAGTATAAGCAACGATGACCACTCGTTTTGACGAATTGTTTGATGGAGTAGTACCAGAGACTGTATTATTGTAGACTTGCCGGAAGCATTTCCTCCTGCAAGCAAAGTCAGTGGGGCGAGCGAAAGTTGGATATCTTGGAAGCACTTATAATTTCGTAGATCAAGTCTTGTCAGCACCGAAAACCTCCTCAAACACACAGTTTGCCAGCTGGAATCTTGTCAAGACGTTTTTCACCTGATTTGTTCCCCGAGTCACTGCTTCTTCAAAATCTTTATTTTTAAGCAATTTATAAAACGCTTGTTTCAGTTCACTCTTTTTTCCCGAGACTGTAGCGGAGGTGTATCTAGATAATCCGACCGACATGACATCCCAGATCGCCGCATTGATTACGCTTCTATCCTCTTGTCCCTCAACATGTTTACTAAATGAGTGATTCTCAAAAAGCGAATAATTATTCTCCAGGCTAAGTCGAAGTTGATCGGAGAGATTTTTGAGTTCTTCAGGGGGGAGTGAATTCATCGACTTCAACGCTTCTGCAAGGAATTCATCCATGTCCTTGTAGGATTCGATTGGGAGAAGTTGAAAACCACAAAAACGATTTACGAACTCGCGATCTCGCATTGAGTTTACGTTCAAGCTTTTTCCCGTTGCTCGTAAAAACATTTCCGATTGAGATTCATCTTTGAGCATAATAGTTGCATTACCACTAAACATACAATTTCTCATCTGCTGCCTCGTTAGAGGGACTCCACTATTTACTCGCTCAAATATATCAAGACGGGCAAGCTCTGGGATTTTTGCGTCCATGATATAAAGAATCAGTTGCGCGTCCTCAATTCGGTTTTGCAGCTTTGGAGATAAATCTGAGAAACCTTTTTTATTTAAATCTTCTCTATGGGGCAATCGTAATTTCAGTTTTTTATTGTTTGCATCCCCAAACACGAAATCTCGAAAGGTTGATAGGCGTTGAAGTCCGTCAACTACAACCATATGTCCATCCTGATCTTCCGCTAAATAAAAGACAGGGATGGGAATTCTCATTAAAACAGACTCTATGAGTTTACTCTGCTTGTCTTCCTTCCAGATAAAATCTCTTTGGAAGTCAGGATTCATAATATAGTTGCCCTGCTGGATCCTCCTCAACACTTCGTGGATAGTGCGAGTTTCATTGCGAATTAATAACGTGTCAATAGGATATTCTCCCCATGTATTGGAGTCATTTGGTTCGTCAATACCTTCGATCTCTACATTATCAATTTGATCTGTTCCTGAATTCATTTTACTCTCCAATTTGCTGTATATAGAGGTAATTGCAAAAGTCGAATTGAAGGCATTTTTGCATAATTATTGACGTTCATCACCAATTATAGACATGAGATACTGACTAATTTTGGACTTTCGCAATTACCTTTAGAGTCTATTCAAATTTCTACGACAGTTACATTCTGAATTGTATCGTACCCTATCTTGTCGATCTTTTAGAATCAAACTTTGAGACTATACATTTGCCAGGGACTGGATGACTTCAGTTCCTGCACAAGATGCAATCCTTGTACCGATCAAACTTGGTTTTTAATTCATAGTATTTTTGAAGTAATTGCAAATGTGAGGTAGTGAAGGGAATATACGGCTCCTTGTAGAATCTTTTGTTGACAACTCAAGACAATTAGAAGACCGTATATGTATGATTTAGCGGAATTTTGGAATACTGAAACGTTCACATGAAAACTCTCTCTCGTTTCCAATTGCCGATTTGACGGACTTGCAACTCGAGCGGAGAGAGGAATTTCCGTACAGGTATTCACGGATTTTGTTGAATTTCGTCTGAGTAAGGGGAGGGCGACAATAGACGAAACGGGGCTGACATCTTCATCAGAATTCAGCTTGATGTCTTTTCCGACATTAGTATATTTTTCATGCGGAAGGAGGTCTTTGTACAGGTTGAAGCGTTTCCTGTCATCACTTATTCGATTGAATGTGCGCTTCGACAAACCAGAGCCATTTGTCCGTCCCTCTGGAAACTTCCGTGCAAATGTCTGCGGCATCCGCGTCGCCAAGTTCATCGCACTGCGTAATCGCTTTTCTGATTCCCTCGCCATATTTTGCGAGCGCGGCGGAGAGAGCTTCTACGTGGAGGGTTCCCTCGCCTATATTCAACGGATACTCTTTCAAGGTTGATCGCGACGCGGCAACTCTAGCCGTTCCTTCGGCGATCCCTCCCAACTGCACGATTCGCTCTGCAATCAAGTCGGAATAGTCTTCAACATCTTCGGCGATCTCGTCGAAGAGTTTATGCAGACCGATGAAGTTCGCCCCCTTCACATTCCAGTGCGCCTGCTTTACCTGTGTTTGCAGATCCACGGAATCGGCGAGACGCTCATTCAGGAGGGATTGAATCTTGGTTCTCGTTGCTTCCGGCAGATCGTTTTTCGTTTTGTACATATGTTTGAACTCCTTTTTAGAATTGTTGAATCGATTCTCAGCTTATAAGGCCATCGCGCAAGGCGACTTGTAGAAGTATTTTTCCGACTGTTGAACATCGGCGGAACCGCCATTCGAAAAGCCTTTGAAAGAGCCTGGCGGAACATCTGTAAGGTTCCCACTCAACTTAAAACTACTACCGACGGTCTTGATAAAGCTAACTAGGCGGAATAACTGGAAGGTTCCCATTCAACTCCTGATTTCTGCGGCCATTAGAGCTATAACCGACATACTGTTTTTACGATTGCTCGGAGTTTTAAGTTGCGGCTCTCTCTGCGAATAGCGGCTACAGGGGTAATTTCGTTTACTCTTTAGATAGATTTCAAATCCTTAAAGCTGAAAATCAATGCGAGGCGGTCGCTTTAAAATCAGTCGAAGCAGTTACCGCGAATTTTTGCGTTTCTTCTTGCTATTGTGAATTTAGGATACGCGCATAAATTAATGCACTGAGTTCTGCTCATTTTTGAGATCAAACTCGCCTAAATTCCAGTGCAATAATTGTTGGGCGACTCCTTAGGGGATATACTTGCATCACAAATCGGCTTATGTAAATTGATGGTTAGACTAATTATTTGACGTTTAGACTAATTATTCAGGGGCTGTGGAAGTATTCCTAAAAACGTCGGTTCGATCATTTTTGTCAGGTCATATTTGACTGTTTTGTGTCCAGAGGCGGTTCTCCGGGCATCCTGGAAGGGTGAGT
>JAYVOT010000433.1:0-6754 GCA_043757795.1 Chthonomonadaceae bacterium
TTCTCGCTTCTCGCTTCTCGCTTCTCGCCGTAGAGAATGACTAACATTTCTACACAGAGGGTTGAGATAGCATCCGAAGCGAACGTTGCCGGAAACAGACCGGCAGAATGGAGTTCTCGACATGCGAATCGCTACTTCCCTCCTCACCCTGTGTCTTTGCTCGACCGCTTTGCTGACAATGTCGGCAAATTCGTCCAAAGCCGTGACCACTTTCTTCGCAGCTACTGCGATGCCCTACAATAAAATCAAAGAGCATTATGCTGTCACTTTGGAGTCGAATTCATGGCTTGGATATGTCACTTGGAATGGCTATAATGATGGCAGCCCAAATGGTCACTTCAGTATAAGATCTAGCAACCTTAGGTCTCTTGGCCCGGGGACATTCGATTGTGATCTAATAGCTAACGGTTGTAAAGCGGGACTGTGGGATTGTTCAGCGACAAGCGAGGGCACAACCAGCAATGGAAGCGCCTGGTATGCAGGATGCACCGAGGTCTGGGTTACTGTATCTGACGACCCTGGCGGCGGCGGACAATAGTTGCTTTTATTATTGGTTCGGATTAGCAGTATTGACACTTTCGCAATATAAAAATATGCGTAAGTGTCGAGAAGCCCGATCCAAACCGATAGTATTCGAAGTTCAATGAATGCATAAGAAGTCTTATGCATTCATTGAACCAACCCATCGTTCAAATGTGTTCAACCAATGCGAAATAGCAAGGAAATAGGGATTTGAAGAATCTGTTTCAAAAATACCTCTGCATCTTTCTGGTCGCCGCATACTTGCTGCAATTCGATTCTCAGACTTTCGCTCAGTACGGGAAAGCCCCAAGCGATATTATACCTGCCTACCTGTCTGATTCACGACTGGACAAGAAGGTCTCTGTAGAAGCGACCGGCGTCTCCCTTAAGCAGTTCGTTAAGAGCTTCGGGTTGACCGGCCTCACGCTCGGGACTATAGATAATTGCAAAGAGTTGAAAGTGCAAGCCAGAATCGTCAATCGTCCTGTAAAAGAGATTATGTCGTCCCTTGCCGAGCTTTTTCAGGGGAAGTGGGAGACCCTGCCGGAAAAGAAAGGATACTACTTCACTCTGACAAAGAAGACGCTCGACAAGCGCGAAGGATGGTGGAACCACTTTCAGGCGGAGAGAGAGCGAGCGATCGGCGATTTAAAGGCGAACATGCTCGAAGCGACAAAGCGCGATCTTGAAACTCATGCCGCCAATGAGGCGGAAGATTCTCGAAAGGCAGCTGAAATCGCAAAACGAACTAGGAGCGTTTTCAAAGATTTGCCAAGAGAGTTTCTGCAACAGTTGGCGGAGCGAGTCGACCTGGATTATCTCTACTTGGGTTACAAGGATAGCCGGGACGATGAGGGAGCTTTGCCTGTTCTGTTGAAAGATTTGCCAGAGAGTTTCACGACGTTCCTACAATCCAGCAGTACGTCCTTACCCAATTATAAGTATGAGCCAGAGTCTACCTACACCGCACTGGAATTTATCTTTGTTGGCGATGGGATTGAAGCCACTGTTGCAAGACCAGGGCAAGCTGGTTCTGCATTTTTCGGCCGCGATAACATCACAACACCTATCCTAACACTGTCCAGGTTGGAACCTTACCACGAAAGACTCCCAGATTTCCTGAAACAATTCCCTAAAGAGTCGACGCCAGGACTCGAATATTTTGCGAAAATCCAAAAAGAGAGGGTCTGGAAGAACACGCTGCCGACAGTCCATCAAAACTATGTCAACGCTCAGGCGATCCGTCCGGTTCGATGGCAAAAATTGAAGTGGCTGTCGGAGAAAAGCGGGATCGAGTTTCTTTCGGACTACCACTCGACGTTCGGATATAAACTAAGCGAAGCCGAGATGAAACAAAAACCGAAGAAGAGCGTGGAAGAGGAGTTGAACGAACTCGGAGTAATCCACGACCTCAGTTGGAAGAAGAGCGCGAACAACCTCTACCTGGTCAAAAACAACCGCTGGTATCGAGACGACTACATGGAAGTTCCCGCAGGCTTCCTCAATAAACTGCTCTCGACAGAGCTCCCCAACACCATCGGGAACCTGCAGGACGCGAATGCGAAGCCGAAAAACGACCCCGCCTCGAAGAGCGAGGATGCGCTCAAGAAAAAGAAGGAGAGGCTCGTCGCTAAGATGCGTCTCTGGCTGGATAGAGCCGCCCTGATCGCAACCAATCTCTCGCAGTGGCAGATCGCAAAGGGGCTGAAGTTCTATCAGCCGGACGAGAGCGGCGAGTTGTCCGACAGCATGAAGATGTTCGTTCAACGAGAAGCGAACTTTTTTGCGCAGTATTTGAGCGACAATGACACAAGAAACCTGGACGGCATTTTCGCCAAAGACTCCGACTATATTTTGAGCCGGTATCGCACTCTCTGTTTCTATGCGACGCTCTCGAAGGAGATGCGGACGAAACTGCTGGGAGAGGGTTTGCCCTTTGAAGAGTTGAACCAGGATCAGCAGGAGCGCGCGATCTGGATACTGCCGCGAATCGGGATGATGCTCCTGCAACATGACGACTCGCCGAAGGTCCTAGTACTCATTCCCACCTTCAACTTCGACTCGTTCACTCCCTCGAAGCTGTTTCTAAAGTCGCACACGCTTGGGTTTGGAAAGACGCCGGGACAGTAGTCGCTTCAGCTTCTCAGTTTCCCGATTCCATAAGGGGATCGGGAAACTGGAAAGCAGCCCGAGGCTGGATTTCGCGCAGGCGAGAGGTTTCCCCACCTCCCCCGAAGGAACGTGTGGCTTTCCAGGCGGGGCGATTGCGAGTTCCACTCGCTGAAACCTCAGTCTGCGGAGGCGGACATCGTGTTTTCCCGGAAGAAGCTTTAGTCTCCGAACAGTCCGCTCGAAACGAACGCTCATTCGAATCCACTTGACAACTCCCCCTATTCGTTCTATAATGCCTTGTGATAAATGACGAGACTACGAGAAGTTTCTGCGCCTCAAAGGAGAGCCTCTACTTATGGCTGGTGTGACCCTCAAAAACCTGACAAAATCCTTCAATAAAGTCACCGCTGTCAATAGCATCAATCTGGAAATTAAAGACAAAGAGTTTATGGTGTTCGTAGGTCCTTCCGGTTGCGGCAAAACGACCGCCCTCCGCATGATCGCCGGACTTGAAGAGTCCACAAGCGGCGAGATTTTCATCGGCGACAGAGTTGTGAACGACGTCTCACCGAAAGACCGCGACATCGCGATGGTATTTCAAAACTACGCTCTCTACCCCCACATGTCGGTCTATGACAACATGAGTTTCGGATTGAAATTGAAGCGCACCCCCACAGGAAATCCCTGGCCCTTCGATGGTAAAAGAACTTTCACGCAAGAAGAGATAGACAGACGAGTGAAAGAGGCGGCGGAGATGCTCAGCCTCGGACACTTGCTTCAGCGCAAACCAAAAGAACTTTCCGGCGGACAGAGGCAACGCGTGGCGCTGGGCAGAGCGATAGTTCGTGAGCCGAAAGTCTTTCTAATGGACGAGCCGCTCTCCAACCTCGATGCAAAACTCCGAGTCCAGACACGAGCGGAACTCATCAAGTTGCACAGAAGGCTAGGAATTACGACCGTCTACGTCACGCACGATCAAGTGGAAGCGATGACGATGGGCGACCGAATTGCCGTCATGTCAAACGGAATCATTCAACAGTGCGACAAGCCCCTCACGCTCTATAATCATCCGAACAACAAGTTTGTGGCCGGCTTTATCGGTTCGCCCGCAATGAACTTCGTCGAGGCGACCATCGTTCGGCAAGGCGAGGGATTGGCAGCCGACTGCGGCGCATTTAGGCTCACTCTGCCGATCGAAAAACAGGAGCTTGCTATCCCGTATGTCGGGAAAAAAGTGACGTTCGGCATTCGTCCGGAAGACCTCTACGACTCGAAAATTCCTTTGCAGATCAGCACAACCTCAGGAAACACCCTTCAAGCGGATGTCGACGTGACGGAACCGCTCGGCAGCGACGTTGAGATCTATCTGAAAGCGGGAGAAGTGGAACTGCATGCTATGATCGACAGCTCTACGGATGCGAAAGTGGGAGACAGACTTGAGATCGTCGTCGATATGAAAAAATCCCATCTTTTCGACAACGATACCGAACGCGCGATCTACTGACAGACGGCTTGGAGAGATTGGACACCAAGTTTTCCTACCCCTCTCTTTTTAACTTTAAGGAAGCCATGGAAATCCTTGTCATGGGCAGCGGAACATCGCACGGAGTGCCGATGATCGGATGTCGTTGCAAAGTCTGTCTCTCCCCAAACCCCAAAAATCGCCGTTTTCGCCCATCCATTCTCGTCCGACACGTCGATAAATCAATCTTGATAGATACAACTCCGGAGTTGAGGTTGCAGGCGCTTGCGTGGGATGTCCGTAAAATCGACGCAATCCTCTTCACGCATACGCACGCCGATCATATCTTCGGACTGGACGACGTTCGGCGCTTCAACACTCTCTCAGGGCTGGAAATGCCCGTATACGGCGACAGGAACACCCTTGAAGACATCCGGCGCATCTTCCCCTACATCTTTGCACAGACGCAAGCGGGCGGCGGAAAACCGAAGATTTCTCTGAACCTGGTGCAACCGGAGTTTGAACTTTTCGGATTGACGATCAGTTCGTTCTACGTGTTGCATGGCACGCTTCCGGTACTCGCGTACCGTTTCGATCAGCCTGCGTCGGAAGGCTGTCCGGCGAAAAGCGCGGCGTATGTCACCGATGTCAGCGTAATCCCGCCGGACTCAATGGCCAAACTTCACTCTCTTGATCTTCTATTGTTGGATGCCGTCCGTTTTACACCGCATGTCACGCACTTCGGACTTTATCAAGCGTTGGAAGTCATCGAAGAATTGAAGCCGAAACAGTCCTATTTGACCCACCTTTCTCACCATTTCGATCACGATAAAGTGAACGCGGGTCTCCCGAAGAACGTGGAGTTGTCATACGACGGACTCAGGATCAGACTGTAAATGAGTCAATTTCGTTTGGGAAACGACGAGATGAAGGGTATCATGAAGGAACGATTATCAACCTACTTGAATTCGCGAGTGAGCGTGCACTATGGAGGCTCTGCAGTGGGATACAGCGACGTAGGAACTCTCACTTGCCTCAGCGACGTCTGGATAGAGCTGACGAAAGAAAAAGGCGAACGAATTTTGATCCCGGTCGTCTCTATCCGGTTGATCAAACTTCTGAACGCGCCGAAATTGAGCGGAGACGCCACGAGTCTTTTGCGTCCTTATGAAGGTATGGCGGATCGAATTGAAGAGTGATATTGTCGCGCATATAGGTTTTTAATGTGACTTATATCTGATTAAAAAGTATGGACTTGAAATGACTCCTTTTCAAACCCTTTTATTTTCCTCCCTGAATGGTGGAAATTCGAGGCGTGAGAAGTTGACGGGAATGAAGAAAAACGAAGAATGAAAAAAATAGAATCGATTGGAAAATCGAATGGTTGGCAGGATGGCGCCAGCAATCGCAGGTTGCATCAAAGACCTGCCAAATCCAATAAGCCGGGTGCGAAGGGCGCCTACACGCGCCCAAGACCACGCCCGAAATCCAGACTTGAAAAGGAAAGGCTCGAAACGCTGAAGACGCAAGGCGTCTCAGAGATCAAAGTAGCGAAAGAGATTGAAGAGTCGGCGCCGGAACTACCGAAGGCGCCTCGCCCTTTTCGAGTGCTCATCGCTGTGCATCGCCCTCGATACCGGGGGCGCGTGGAGCGAGCGGCCGCTCTCGTTGGCTGGGAAGTGCTCTCGTTGTTGAACAAACAAGACGCTGTCGGGCAGGTCACGAAATCCTCCGGTCCTCCGGACCTCTTTATACTCTCCGGCGATTTCGGACGACAAAAGGACTATGCGATCTTTCGAGCGGTGCAAGCCTGGCGCGAGAAAGGGATGAAGCTGATCGGCATCGTGGAGGACGTTTCCACAGCGCCGCCTGCCTACCCGGACTCGGCTCCGATTAAAACTTGCGATGTTTGCCTGCAACCTCCCTACAAAATGGCGGAACTTCGCGACCTGTTCGCAAAACTCTATGAAGAGATACGTCACAAAAAAGCGCCGCCGCCAATTTCCGCCGCTCCCGCCGAAAGCGAGAATGAACTTGAAGAGGATTCGAGCGAAGAAGAGTAGAGTCATTCAGAGTTTTAAAAAGGTCGTTTTCAGCGGTTTGAATCTCACCCGATTCAAACCGCTTTCGCCGTGCGGCGACTTATAAAATGCGACTTATCGTAATCGAGAAATTCGGGAACTTAATAGCTCTAGTCTGAGAAAATGAGCTTCCTATGGACGCTAGAAACTCCCTATTAAACCTTAAACGAATATTTTAACAATCAGAAAACCAAGCAACGAATTTTGAACCCGTTGGACGCACGTTATTTATCCGAGAACTTTCAGTATTCGGATAAAACAGAACCTGATATCTCAGATAGCGAATTTCCATCTGTTCCGACTTCAATCCTAAGGAAACACCCAACAATTAGTGCGTCGTCTTATCATTGGTCTTGTTATCCGAGAAGAGTGTCCTCCTGCACGGGAAATCGGGGACTAAAGTCCTCCCTCAGGAAGACACGAAGTCCGCTTCGACGGACTCTATACCGGGGTGACAGGAGGGATAAAAGTTTTCCGCAGGTAGGAGCGGACAAATCGGAGGCAACTTGCGACGAGAAGACATTTTATTTGTCCACCCTCGCTTCCTTTCGAGAGTCGGATGAAGAGTGCAGGCGCT
>JAYVOT010000434.1:0-1852 GCA_043757795.1 Chthonomonadaceae bacterium
GTCCAGAGGCGGTTCTCCGGGCATCCTGGAAGGGTGAGTTTTTCGGAACAGATTTTCTATCGAATACTTTCACAGCCCCTAAAGTCACGGTCTTCGGACATGAGTCAGACTAACCTGCCCGTAGGACTGCCATTCCTGTGCCAGTTTGCAGGGGCGTTGCTTTTCGAGCATACTCCGGACCTTGAGTATCGTGTGCGAAGCACACACGGCGGAACGCCACCCAGACCGTGACTTTAGTCATGGGATTCTAGTCATGACGCTCTGTTGTTTGCGTAACATGAGTTCCTAACGTAATTTGTGCATCTCAAAACAATTCCGAACAGTGCGACCATCTGTCTTAATCCATCCACCAATCCGACTTATCCGAGTTCAGAAGTAGAGAGTTTAGACGCACCCTCTTTTTCCGCGCCTTCAATCTCTAAATTTCGTCAGCGGTTCTTGCCCATTCATGGATCGTACTATCGGAACAGCACGCTCGTTCACGGGCGTGACTCAACGCCAGGCACGCTCTAAATTATGCGCTCTCGCCCCCTTCTGCCCGCAGCGCAGGAGAAGGGGTTTGGGGGATGAGGGATATTTCTCTCGCCCCAAAATAATAAAACCCCTCTCCTTGTAAAGGAGAAGGGAATATTATTAGGTTGGGATTAGTGCCGGATCAGTTCGCTTGGTCCTAGATTTCGGAGTTTCTTAAGAGCGCGGAGTTCAATTTGTCTCACTCGCTCGCGAGTGACTCGCAGGCGACAACCAACTTCTTCGAGGGTTCGTGCGTAGCCGTCATCGAGTCCGAAGCGCATTCGGAGCACCTCTTTTTCACGTCCGGTAAGTTTATTAAGTACCTCTTCGATCTGTTCTCTTCGGATCAGATTGAGAGTCGCTTCAGAAGGCGAAACAGCTGTGTGAGACTGAATGAAATCCGCAAGCTGACTGTTGTCCTTTTCGCCGACGGGAGTTTCAAGAGAGAGAGGTTCGAGGGCGATTCTCATGATCTCGTTGACTCGCTCGACTGGAACTTCCAGTTCACGAGCGATTTCCTCAACGGTGGGGTCTCGCAATAACTGTTGTCGAAGTCGGCTAGAGGCTTTCACAAGTTTGTGAATAATTTCTGCGACGTAGACCGGAATGCGGATAGTGCGTCCCTGATTGATGATGGCGCGGGCGATCGCCCTGCGAATCCACCAGGTTGCATAGGTGCTGAAGCGGAAGCCTTTGGAGGGGTCAAACTTTTCGACTGCGCGAATGAGGCCGATATTGCCTTCTTGAATGAGGTCAGGGAGCGGAATGCCGCGAACGCTGTATTTCTTTGCTATCGAAACGACAAGTCGCAAGTTTGCTTCAGTCAACTTATCTTTCGCCTGTTTGTCCCCACGCTGAACGGCTCGTGCGAGTCTAGTCTCTTCGTCAGCTGTGAGAAGTTGGGCTCCTCTTGCACGGCTCATCCAGACTTGCAAACTTTCGTCGTTTCGCGGGCTGTCGTGTTCATCGGACAGCAGACTTTTTACCGGACTCAAGCTGATTTCTCTGCTCTCATCGCTCCGATTCGAAGCCGTATTGACGACGTGATCGTCGTTGTCATGTCCGTCCATACCGCCATCATATAGGTGCATCATGTCTTCGCCAGTCTCTCGATCAAACGATTCATCAGCGTCATCTTCTTGCAGTTCTCTCTCTGTCGAACGAGGGTTCAACAGGGAATCCAGGTTGCGTGATTGCGGTCTCTCCAAAACAGCGGATTTGTTACTCATCGATAGCAACTCCTCTTCTAAGACTTTACGATTACACACTCGAGCGCGCAGGTCCTTGCAGACTACGTGCCATTTTTCACAAACGGAAAACATATTCAGGCGTCAGACCC
>JAYVOT010000435.1:0-1851 GCA_043757795.1 Chthonomonadaceae bacterium
CAGGAATGGCAGTCCTACGGGCAGGCAAGTCCGACTCATGTCCGAAGGACATCCGGCGCGAAGCGCCACCTAGACCGTGACTTTAGTCATGGGATTCAAAAGCGCTCTAGAAAAAATCATTTGGTCGTCAGGTCTGCGTAACATCAGTACAAAAAAAAAGAAATCAACTTCGATACGGAACAGAAGACCCTGAACGCCGGTTCAGACGCGAGTTAGCGAACGACGCGCGGATTTATGACGCGCCGAAGTGAGGAGAGAGCCATGTATCCAGCATTTGTAAACAATCCTACCGCGATCATTGTCATCGTCGGATTAGTCGTACTGCTTTTCGGCGGAACGAAAATTCCCGAGATGATGAAAGGCGTCGGACAGGGAGTTCGAGAGTTCAAAAAGGGAATCAATTCCGACCCGAATGAGGAAGATGACGAACTGAAGCGCGAAAAAGAGCGCGAGCGAATCATCAAAGAGAGGGTCGAGGCGGAGATGAAAGCGGGCAAGTAGCCCGAATTTTCGCGCATCTTGCTTTGTCGCTCATAACTCTATGATGCCCATATTTTCGCCGCTCTTCGGATCGAGACTTTTTCGAAGCGATATGCCCTGGCTCAGACTTCGATAGTTTGTAATGGAGTAATCGCACAGATCAACACGTATTGGGGAAGACTAAATCAGCGCTTCCCCGTTGCAATAGAGAGCTATCATACGAGGCTGTATAGCTTTGCAAAAAGGAATTCGATTTAAACCATGAATATCGTTCATATTATTCTCTGTTTCATTCAGTTTTTCGTCGCATCCGGTCTCATCTTCATCGTCTCCATACAGGAGGCGAAAAACGACGGATTGAGCGGTCAGATCGGGACGACTGCCGCCTCTTCATTTAAAGGAATGGCGGGAAGGGAAGAGCAACTGAATATTGCTACTCGCAACCTCTCAATCGTCTTCTTCTGTCTTTCCTTGCTCGTCGCTTACAGCACGAAACACTGGGCCAGCGTCGGTCACTAGGTTTGTTCGGTTTCAGACCTTGCGGTAGTCGTTTCAAGTTTTAAGAGGGCGAAAAGTTTCTATCAGTAGGCGCAATCGCAACACGCTCCGCGCGATTTACAATCATCAGCAATGGGATTCTGAAATTTCATGGGCTGTGTCCGAATGCAACGAGTTAATTTTGTTGGTTTCAGCCGAATTTTTGTCGGACTTAATTACAGTAGTCAAATTAATGAAGAAGCGGTTTTGGAAACCTCTCAAATTCTATATAGTCGAAGTCAAACATACGTCAACTCGTCTGCCGGTCATCCTTATTGCTCATTAGTTGACTAGTTTTTTTCATTTTTGTCCACTCCCCAAGCCAGTACGCCAATAGCCAGAATGCGGCGTCTTCCTCAATATCGCCTCCGCTTCCCCCATCCGCTTCGTAAGGATTCGAGTTCCACTTTATGATGTGCCTTTCCGCTGGAGAAAGCGGTTCTTTTAACTGAACCTCTCCAAAACGACCGGGTTCAGGATCGATAAGAACGTCCGCCCGATGTTGATTCCGCATTTTCCAGTGTCTAAGATCAAGGGGAGTTTCACGCAACCAACTTTGAGACGCTCTCTCCTCATCCAATTCGGATTTTCCAGTCAAAGCGGTATAGAGATAGTTGTAGAACGGCGACCCTTCCGCCCGTAAAAAAGACTGCGTTCTCTCCAAACTCTTCAGATAAATGTTGCGCAACACTTGATCATTCTCCAACATGAGCAAAGGAAAATAAGCGCAAGCTGCCAGCTCATCGTCGGAGTGATTGTTTTCGCCTGCAGGCGGCCTTACTTTCTGCTCGATCACATTGTCAGCGTTATGATGCTCTCGTATAAGAGTTCGAT
>JAYVOT010000436.1:0-6745 GCA_043757795.1 Chthonomonadaceae bacterium
AAAATTTTGGGACTGCCGGCGGACGAGTATCCGAAACTTCCGGAAGTTGCAAATACCGTCAACTTCTCGATCTCCCAATCGAAATTGAAAGAGATGATCAAACACACGCTTTTTGCGGTTTCGACGGACGAAGCGCGGGCGATATTGACCGGCGTCCTAATGGTTTTTGACGGAGAGACATTGAAATTCGTGGCTACGGACACGCATCGCCTTGCTGTAAAAACTGCGGTCGTGACGCATGGCGCAGGAACTCAGAACGCGATCGTTCCTTCAAGGGTCATGAACGAACTCACGCGACTGCTTACGGATGCGGAGGGCGAGGTTCAGGTGACTTTGTCGGAGAATCAGGTAGAGTTTGCGCTCCCGGGCGACAACGACGTTCACATCATCTCAAAACTCATTGAGGGACAGTTCCCGAACTACACTCGCGTCATCCCCACAGCATTTCATAAGAGGTTGACTATTCCGGTGTTGCAACTTCAGCGAGCCGTTCGAAGAGCCTCCATCGTGGCGCGCGAGAACGCGCAACGAGTGGTTTTGAGGTCGGAGGATGATAAGCTCGTTCTAACAGCGGAGAGCCAAATGGTCGGGAACGCTCACGAGGAGATAGAGATCAGCAAGGAAGGGGATGACGTGGAAATCGCTTTCAATGCGAAGTACCTTCTTGACGTTCTCAATACGCTCGATTCTGAAGAAGTACATCTCGAAATGACTGAGTCGCTCAAACCAGGCGTGTTGCGTCCTGTCGTTAAAGTGACAAGCGAGGCGCAGGCCGGAGAGGCGCTTCTATCCGACTATCTCTGCGTCCTGATGCCGATGCAGATCGTTTAGAGGTTTTCCAGCAGTTCACAGTTCAGAGGGGCGCTGCTTGCAGCGCCACTCCGTCAATTTTTGCGTATTGAGTCAAAATAGCTTCGTTACTCTTTGACAACGTTGTATGTGCCGATTGCAAATTTCGCGATTTTCTGGTTTTTTCCATCAGGCCAGCGGACGCTGACGCTCTTTATTTTTCCGGTTCCCAATCCAAAGTGAACTCTTGAGTCGGACGATGATAGGTAGGAGCCGTCTGAGTGACATACTCTCATAATTTTCCCTTGCTCAGTAGTGATCGTGACTTCCGCTCCATAAGCGTCTTTTGAAGATTTTCCATTTCCGACGAGTTTGAATCCGATCCAAGCTCCCGCGGCGCTTTCACAAGCGTTATGAAGCAACAGCGGCGCGCCTTCACTGTCCACTATGAGAATATCCATTTTGCCGTCATTGTCGTAATCCCCAACCGCCAACCCTCGTCCGACGATCCTCTGTTGGAATGGAGCGCCGCCGTTCACCTCAGTAAATCGTTTTCCTGAGTCGTTTTGATAGAGTTGGAGCGGTTGCCGATAGGAAGTCGTTTTGTCTATCAGTTCAATATTGTCTTGAACATGACCGTTGGCGAATATCAGATCAAGGTAACCGTCGTTGTTGAAATCGAAAAACTTGACGCCGAAAGCGACGAAAGGAGCGGCGCTGTCGCTCATCCCCAATTGAGAAGAGTATTCCGTGAAAGCTGGGAATTTTTTATCAGTCGTTTCGTTATGATAGACGGCTTTCGGCTCATGCTGAAAAGTCGCCACGGTAAGATCAAGTTTTCCGTCGTTGTCATAGTCTCCGCTGTCAATTCCCATTCCGCCTTGAACCTGCCCGCTGGATTGGAAAGCAAATCCTGTGGACGCGCCAATGTCGTCGAACTTGCGACCTAGATTTCTCAGAAAATTGCCAGCTTCTTCATCATTGGCGAGTGCGAGGCTCGCTTTGCCTGAGCCATCCGCATTGGTTGCCACGACCCCAAGCGTTTTGCCTTTCGAACTTCCCGCGTTCCACTCGTTCGTAACGTCTCTGAAATGCTTCCCATCGAGATTTCGATAGAGCCGACCAGACTCGCCGAGGTAAAACCGGGGACCGCATGAACTCATTTTTCCGCCCATGTCGCAGAGTTGAGGTTTGGTATCCGGTCCGAATTGGGCATAATTCCCAATGTAAAGGTCAAGTCTGCCATCCCCGTCAATGTCCACAAACGCGGCGCTTGTTCCCCAGGGTTGCTGAGGGATTCCGGATTCTTTCGTCACATCCGAAAAGCTTTTTCCTGACATGTTTTTCATCAAGATTCCACCCCGATAAGCGGTTATATAGAGATCGTCGAAGCCATCATTGTCAAAATCTCCTACTGCGACTCCCAACATGTGACCGGATATTTTGTCCAGTCCGGCTTTTTGAGTGACATTTGTAAAATGTCCTTTGCCGTCTCCTTCAAAAAGTGCGAGCTTGGGTCCGATGAGCAGTATGTCGAGGTTTCCGTCATTGTTGAAGTCAAGAAAAGCGCATCCATTCCCGATGGTTTGAAGGATATTCAAGGGGCGAGAGCCTTCCGCTTTCCACTCGTACTTAAGTCCGGATTCAGCGGCGACATCAACGAATGCGATACCGGGGGATTGAGCTATCGTTCGATTGAAAAGATTTGGTTGCGCAATAGGGGAGGGTCCGGAACTTGAATTAAGCGCCGTCGAGGGCGGCGTGGCATTTTGACAACCGGAGAGGAGAATAACGGAAATAATTAACGAAATCACGCCGACATAGGGGCTAATTTTGTTCAAGTATAAGCTCCATTTCGAGTCGGCTATTTTTGTGTCGGGACGACAGCTGTCATTAGCCCGTTGAAAAGTTTCATTTCCGGCATCCGACCATTCCGTTTGAGTTGCGCTATGTAGCTCTGCAACTCTTTTCTAAGGGCAGGGTCTTCAGGTGCAAGCGAAATCGCAACTTCGTATTGATTGATCGCTTTAGCATCCTTGCCTCCTTGCGCATAAAGGCGCGCAAGTCTGAGTCTCAATTTCATGTCTTTCAACGATTGTCTTGCCAACTCTTCCGAGTGGGTCAAATCCGCCTGGTAGTTTCTGATTTTAGTCGCTCGCGCGGTTGCGAGAGTCGCTTTTTCTCCCTCATGATTTTGCTGGTACGCTTTTGCAAGCGTGAAGAGAGTGGACACGTCTTCCGTATTGGCAGCCGCTTTTTCGAGTCGTTCAAGCGCAAGTTTGAGATTGCCTCTCTTTAAGTCAATTCTCCCTAATTGGAAAAGATTCTGCGGAAAACCGGGGGCGGCAAGATCGACTTCAGTCAAAATCCGGTAGGCTTCTTCTTCCTCTTTTAGAGTAGTTCCGTGCTCTGCAAGAAACTTTCCTAATCCGAAAAGTGCGTTAGGATCTTTTGGGGCGACTGCGATGACTTTACGATAGTTGTCGCCGCCTTCTTTAATTCTGTGCATTTTGACCTGCATATCCGCAAGGGTCTGACGAAATTTGAAGTCCTCCGGCTTCAAAGCGACTGCGTGTTCAAAACCGGACAGCGCTTCCGCATAGCGAAGTTGAGAGTCGCCGTAGCACATTCCCAATCCAAACCAGTAGACTGCGTTTTGGGGATACTCCTTCGCTAAAGCCGTCATTCTTCTTCCGGCTTCGTCCTGAAAGCCAAGGGAATAGTAGAGACGTGCGATGGCATAAGATGATTTTTCTAATTTCGGGTTTAATTTAACCGACTTCTGAAGGTATCTGAAAGCCTCTTCTTGATTGTTTTGCGATTCCAGAGCAAGCCCGATTCCCTCATACGCTTCAGCGGATTTAGGATAGCGTCGGAGTATGGCGCGATAGGCGTCCTCTGCGGACTTATATCCGGCTCGCTTCATCAGTTCGTCAGCGTCATGAAGTAGTTGCACGGCAGATTTGCCTCCCGAAGTATCCGAACCTGAAAATTCGACTAATCGGTTCATGGACGACTTTGGAAGTTTCAAAAGCGCGTCATGTTCTTTCTTTGCAACTTGGTCTTGCGGGGCGCGCGAGAGTATGTTTTGATAGGTGTCGATCGCTTCGGAAATATCGCCATGCTTTGCGAACAGCCGGGCGAGAGCTAATCGAGACAGGGGGTCGTTTGTGGCGCGAGTTCGACTGCCTAACGCCAATTTTTCCGTCTCGTATTCTCGCAATACCTGATGCGATTTCGCCTCTTTGTAGGATGACGGCAGATCGTTCAACTTCCGGTAAACTTGTGAAAGCGTGAGATGGACTTCGGGATCATTTGGGTTCAGTTCCGCTGCTTTCTTCAAGGTTTCGCGGGCATCCAACCAATTTGATTCGGCATACAGAACCTGACCGAGCATCAACCACGCAGAAGCGGAGTCGGGTTGCAATTTAAGAGCGTGTCTGAGCGTCGCCTTCGCTTCCGTAAGTTGTGCGGGAGTCTTCGCTTGCGAAGCCTGCGCATCGCCTAGCGCGAGATAGGGTACGAATTCGTTTGGCGCAAGACGAACTGCCTCGGAAAAACATTTTGCCGCTTCCTGATAACGTTTTCCATCTGCCAAAATATTTCCCAGTGCGGTTTGATTTCGCCAATCCTTCGGATCAATAGCCGCTGATTTTCGAAAAGCTTCCTCAGCTTCTTGACTTTTTTCGATCGTCAGGGCTTCCATCCCGAGCGTTCTCCATGCTTCGGAATTATTCGGCGCGAATTGAACGGCGAGTTTCGCCTCGTCGTAACCTCTGAAATGTACTTTCTTTTGTTGATAGAGCTTCGCGAGAGCCAGATGCCCGTTTGCGCTTTTAGGATGATTTTTCAGATAGGTCATACAGATCGAAACGCTCTCGTTGGCGTCGTGGAATCTACTGGCGACCTCCGCCCATTCCAACCAATAATCCTCTTTGTCTTCATCCAGATAACAAGCTCTCGCGAATGCGGCGTAAGCCGGACCCAGGCTATTCAACTCGACAAGGCGCTTGCCCTGGTAGTAAAATAGTCTCGGGTTGTCTTTGTCTTTTTTTGCCAGTTTGACGAGGTCGTTGAGGGAAGCGCGTTGCAATTCCGACTCGGCGCGAGAGGGAGCCGTCAACCTGAAGGCAGCGACTCCTGAAAGCGAGACAAGCGCTATAAGCAGAAGCGCTAGACGACCGGAATTGCGAGGCGAGGCGGGGACGGGAGATGCTTCAATCTTCATTTGTATCTGGGTTCCCGATACATGTGGTCGATGATACTGTTTGCGTGTCCGGAACTCATCTGTTGCAACCACTCGAAATCTTCTTTTTTGAGGAGTTTTGCATCTCCTTTGACCGATTTTGCGAGGTCTTGTATCTTCATCGTGATTGCTTTTGAGTGCGCGGTTTCAATGAAAGGTTGCTCGGTGGTCGCCAGGACATAGAGAATCAGCAAGAAGATGACAAGGACGCCTATTCCCCCGCCAACAGCAACCGGGGATGCGTTCTTTTTGAGAAAGTTGAATTTGTTTGAGAGTGTCATCTGGCGACGCCTTATGAATTGGAAATTAAGAATAGCGTTAAACAGTTGAAAATCCAAAGTCTTTCCAACTCCCTTTTCTGGAGGAAAGGGAGTTGGAAGAAACTGCATCATATAACTTAGTGCCAGTTGTCGCTCCCGCCCTTGCCACCCAAGTGAAGGGTGTTGGGTGCGTCCAATTTGTTCTGCCCCGGGTCATAGTTTTTACGGAAAGGAAGCGTACCATGCATCTGATTCCCGTAGAACGGAGCTTTGCCGGCTGAGCCTTTGTCGAATACCTTTGCGTACTTCGCATGTCCGTCCGTATAGGAGTAGACGGTTCCTTCGCCATGAATGGGAAGACCCGTGAAAGCCGTCCATCCGTCGTAGTTGGTCCCGGTGATAAGTATCGCCTGATACTGGGACATGCTTTGTTCGGAAAGCCATTTGTTGGATAATGGGGTAACAGTTTTTCCGGTCCAGTCCTTAACTCCGTCTCCGCCGCCCCAGGGGCAGTTGCCTTCCGTCACCATGACGCAATCGGAAGGGGAGTTGACGGAGCTGACGCTCCAGGGAGTCTGAGGCTTGATCTCATTTTCTGGGTTGTCGAAGTCAGCGAAACCATCGGGGTTGATGTGGGGATGGTGGGCAAGCAAGTCGTTGAAAAGGAGGGTATGCCGACCATTTCCAAAGGTATCCCAGGCGAACTTTGAGGTGTCAGCCGGATCTTCTACTATCTGCGCGCTTTTGTGGTAGGGCGCCATTGCGTTCGGCCACTGAGTTTCGTTGCAAGAACTTTCAGGATTCCAACAACTCCACCCGGAGCGCGGGAACTTTTCGTCGTAGTCCTGGCAGTACATCAGGATAGCGGTTGAGACGTTGCGAACCAGGCTGGTTCCGTTGATTTTGCGTGCTTGAGCGCGCGCCTGTGCGAAAACAGGAAAGAGGATAGCTGCGAGAATCGCTATGATTGCTATGACGACGAGCAGTTCGATAAGGGTGAAACCTTTCGACTTGCCATTGAAGGGTTTTAGGTACATGGAAGTATTCTCCTTGAACTTATCCCGCAGAAAACTTCATCGTTTGGCTAATAACGCGCAATAGCGTCAATTGCAAACTCATCTTCGAAGTTTCCAACAGTATAGAGCGTATAATCAGAGTGGCGTCGAGATAGCTCTCGACCTGGAATTAACCTTGTTGCGTGGTTGACAGCTACATATGGTTCAACATCATTGCACCCCGCCCGCCGGATGTCCTGTTGAGCGTGTCCTGCTCCTCTTTTGAGAGTTTGCTGAAGTCCCCTCCGCTTTTCTTTTTCATCTCTTTGATGAAATCGTCTTGTTTCGTGCTCGCTTCGGTGTTGATCTTGCCTTCGGGAGCGAAATTTTTAACTCCCCACCATGAGAGGGCGATAATCAGTACGACAATCACTGCTATCACGATCGGCATCTGC
>JAYVOT010000437.1:0-1846 GCA_043757795.1 Chthonomonadaceae bacterium
AGCTTCTATTGGGAGTTTTTACCGTTCTAGGCGGATATGTTGGTTGCAAATCAGGGTTGACTTCCCGATTTAAAAGGATTTTCCTCCAAAATTGGGGGCAATGTGGAGTGCCGGGGGCGGGATTTACGTGAAACTCCCAGCTAACCGGGCTTCAAAATCCTTAAGTTAACGCGTATGGGGGGCGGGGGTGAGGTTCTGAGCGCAGCCCAGGAGAAGGGGATCATCGCCCGAAGGGCTTCCCGCCGAAGGCGCAAGTGAATAAAGACGCCTTCGGCGTTTCTCACGTTCGGAGAACGCCTATTCATTACCGGGCGTTTTCAACACACGAGTTCGTTGATTGCGTAACATGAGTTATTTAAGTGCGCTTACCCCGTGCAACGGGATACTTATCTTTTTGGAGCTATGTTAAGGTTGGGGTATAATTCATAATGGAACATCAGTGCGGCGTGGGCTTGATTCGACGCCAATTTAATCTATAGAGGATCCCTGAAAATGTTGCGAACTCTCTCCGCCACGCGCCCTAAAAAATCCTCCGCTCGAGCGAAGCCCCGAGCGAAAAAAACTCCGATCGCTTCCAAGAAAGCGTATTGGGAGGGAATAAAGGCGAATTGGAAAGTGTGGATTCCCATTGCAATCCTCCTCCCTATCTTCCTGTTTGGCGGTGCATATGTCCTACGAAAAGCGCTGACGCTCATGCCGCTGCCCTACGCCTTCGTCCCTTCCCCGAATTTTGACGACAGATCGCCGGTAGCCAAAATAGATTGCCTCGTGATTCACGCGACCGTCGAACCTACTACGGAAGGAACGATGCAGATATTTCTGACTCCCTCTCGCAAGGTCTCGGCTCATTTCGTAGTCGGCAGGGACGGCAGAGTCGTGCAGATGGTTCCTGTGGAAAAACGAGCCTGGCATGCGGGACTATCGGAGTTGGAGGGGTTCCGAGGCGTAAACGATTTTAGCGTGGGCATTGAGATGGTGAATTTGAATGACGGCAAGGAACCGTACCCGGTGGAACAGATGGAGGCAGTTGCAGGGATCATTCGCTTGTTGCGTTCTCGATACGACATTCCGGACAACAGAATCGTCTCTCACGCCCAAATTGCGTTGCCCGCCGGAAGAAAAAACGATCCGGTAGGATTTGATTTCGACAAGATCAAGCAGATGGCGCGAGAGGGATCCTCGAACGACAAGACAGACCTGCCGCCGCCTTCCAACGATCCTGAACAACTAAAAAACGGTCGAAACGAAGACAAACGTTTTTAACGATCTTGACATAGCAGGACTCGATATGATAAGATACCACTCAAATGTTTTACGCTTCGGAGTTGAAGCGCGCATTGTTTCAAGGTAAGGATACTCTCAGGACATGGTCGTCCTCTCGGCTTCCGCACCTTTTCGCCTTCGCCGCTAGCTTCACTCAATCTGGCGGACAACCCGCCCCCGCTCAATAATTCCCGCTTGCGGCAAAGTCCGCATAGGTATTTGTTAGACCTTCCCATTTCCGTAGCGTCCCAATTCCGAGTCAATGAAGATTCTACAAAGAAGTCGTCCATAGCGTTCGCTAGCCCTCCGCTAATGTTCGATTTCCAACTCCTGACGATGACGATAGGAGATCAGTCTTCCGACTTTCGATCAAATTGATGATCGGAAGCGGACTTCCAATGGAGGAATCATCTCTTGAATTCAGTTCTCAACCCATTTACGCCCAAATGGAAACCGGACGCACTTGCAAGACTTGCGCCCGTCATCGCTGTATTTCTTGTTGTCCTGGCTCTGTTCGCCGTCGTTCCCGCGCTTGCTCAAGCTCCCGATGCGTCCGCCCCTGCCGCCCCAAAAATCGACTCCG
>JAYVOT010000438.1:0-1846 GCA_043757795.1 Chthonomonadaceae bacterium
GGAACGTCCAGCTAGGAACTCTGGCGAGAACGCGCCTGTTCAATTAAAGTTCGCGGCGTGAACAAATTGCGCCAACTCAAATGGAACACACCCAAATCATTTCCGGGGGCGCAACTACTCCCAGAAGCGTTCGCTCAGCCTCAGTCATTTGATTCCATGTCTCCGTCTTAAGATACTTCTGCTGATCTAATTGTTGGGGCTGATGCCTACGTGCAAAGTAACCGTGCATGACGCGGCGATTCCCCCCGGTGCGGTTTGTCGTGCCGCCGTGCCAAAGATGACTATTCATGATCACGACGTCTCCTGCTTTCGCCCTCACGAGAATCTGATTAGGGTGCGGCAGTCCGGAGTCCCCCAATTCATCCGTTGGAGAATTGGCGTTATTGTGAGTTCGAGGCACGATTCGAGTCGCTCCATTGTCTTCCGTAAAATCGTCCAAAAGCCAGAGCGTGTTGCAAACTTGATAGTCGCCGGGGGTTTCCAACCGCCCCCAATCCGCATGAAGACCTTGATGCCCCTGCCCGGGAAGGGCGTTGCGGAAGTTCAGCGAGGAGAGCTTTAGATCGTTTTTGAGGACGTGCGCTATCGCGGCTAGCGCTTTTGGTTTCTTGAACAGGATATGGAAAAGGGGACTTTTGTTCATTAAGTCCGACAGTCGATCCGTCCCGGCTTCCTGATGCACTTCTTTGCCTGCGTGTTCGCCCTCCGCTTTCAACAGCTCTTGTAATCGGTTTTGAAGAGCCGTGATTTCACTGCCGCTCATCACGCCTGTGATCACCAGGTAGCCCTCAGTGTCTAGTTGAATCTTCTCCGCATCAGTCAATGAGTTCTCCCTGACTCCTAATGAAATGAGAGCCTCTTCGATATTCATCGCTTCAAACCTCCTTCCAAAAAAACAGATTTAGATGCGCACTATTTTACGCAAATTCCCTATAAAATACTTTGGTCGTCTATCGCAAAGTTCTGCTCGCAACCGGGCTGCGTTTTACACGGCAGAGGCGCATAGCGACGATCTTTTTGTGTTGACGAGGTACATACGCGCTTTCGGCGCTCCCGCAGAGCCGCTTTGCAAATGAAACCTGCAATGTTGGGAATCGACACATCGGGCAGAGCCGCTTTGCAAATGCGACCTTGGCAGAGTGTTTTTCGGACCATGCACGCCCGACCTAAAACTTGACGCAGCGAGTCAGGTTTCCGTTGTCCTCGAATCTAGTTGCGTGTTGCCGGATAGAGAGGGGCATGACGCGAATATTCGTCTGGGCGAAATACGAATGGGCTTCTAACAGAATCGCGTATGGATGACGCCCATTCTCTGCCTGTCGCTATCAGAACCCGATATCGTTTCCGGCAAAACCGCTTAGCGACGTTCATCACATTCTTGACAATCTTGAGATAACCGCACTACTTGCGATGAGTCAGCCATTGCATAATTTCTTTGTCTTCAGCCAGACTCCTCTTGGATTTTACGTGATCTAAGGATCCGGAAACCTTATAGGCGTTGACTATCCTGAGCGATGCGGGGAATTTGGAGCCTTCGTTATGAAGCATAAGCGGTTTCGATGCGGCGAGAATTCCTGCTGTTCCAAAGTCGCCCATTTTTCGCAAACAGGGCGTGTACAATTCAGGCGTCAGCAACGCGTCATCGTTCGTCAAGTCAGTCGAATTGCAGTCCGCCACAGTTCCATCGAAAGCAGGCGCGGCAAGAAGCGCCCACAGACCAGCCTCTTTTATCCCGATCAACTGAACGGAAGACATCGATTCATCTAACCTCAAAAAAGCGCCGCACGTAATGAGATCCTGCACTCGCTCTTGAAGGTCGGTTCGGTTGTAAGTCGTGAAGAACTCC
>JAYVOT010000439.1:0-6717 GCA_043757795.1 Chthonomonadaceae bacterium
CGAGTCAAACCCTCCTGCGCTTCGAGCGCACCGGGGCGAACGCTCTTATTAGCGCCGACTTGCGGTATAAGCAAAGCCGCATCCGGGGAAGGGACGGGAATCCCTGCCTCAGTTTCCGAAAGCGAGTCTCGCGAAAAAGAGGCGTCCTCTCCAATCGGGAGTCGCTCGCGCCGCTCTTTTTCCGCCAGAGCGACGCTCAACCGATTCAACGTCATGAGAATGCAACGCAAACCGAGAGCGCCTGAAACCATGAAAAAAACGACATTAAGAATCAACATGAACGAATGACTCGTGGTGCTTGCGGAAAAGAAAGCCACGATCGGGCCAAGCGATGCCAAAACGGCGAACATTACTGAGAGCGCAATTACGAGCAGGCGAACGACGGAGAGCAACGAAAGGCGTGAGCCGATAAGCGCGTTGAAAACGTAAAGCGAAGGAAACGTGATCGCAAAGGTGAGGAAAAAGAGCGCAGGAACTTTCAACGTCGTCGCGATGAGTTGCAGAATCGGCGCATCCGCTTTCTGGAATAGGGCGTAGCTCCCCATAAAGAGACCATAGAGCGCTCCAAGCGCCAGTCCCAATACGATGAGGCCGCCTACGGGCTGTTCTATCTCGCCCTGTCGCAAGTTAGCCGGTTTTGTGGCCTCGCCCCGCAGAACTCGATCCAGATGTCTTGTCCACTCCTTCATGCTCTTCTCCTCTCAATGTTCCATTTGGAATAGCATCGGTAAATTTGATCGACTTTTTCACAAATTCGATTTCTTTTCTAGACTAGCTCAAGTATAGCCACTGTACTGATACGGGAAGTTTTGGAGATAAAGTTTCGGAATCGCGGATGCAAACATAAAAACGTTCAAATATTTTCATTTTACGCCGAGTAGCAAATAGAGCTTCAGAACGACTAGCTGAGTCGCATAATTGCTCATAGTTCAAGCTGGGGCAAACCTATTTCTTTCGGCGATGTCGCGTCCGGGCGACGCCCCGGGAAAGCCGTAAAACGAATGTGTCGGGCAAGAAATTACCCGATTCGATGGCGTGCCGTCTGATGTCCGTCGAACATGATGCAGGAGGCGTCTTCGGCGAACAAGGCAGTCCGGAGGACGAAGCTATCTCAACCGCGTAACCGAAGTTCTTCACAGCATTGCGCAGGAACCCTGAAATCCTGACGCTACCAGGAAAGGTCTGGAATATCCATAAAATTGTCGACTTTACAACGACTTTTACCGGGCATGCAACGCGAGAATCTAAAACGAACTTCCTCCGAATGCTGGACTGTCAATTGACAGTCCAACATTCGGAGGAAGTTCGTTAAGTTTGCCTGATTCTGAACTACTTCGCGTCGGCTTCAATCCCAAGCTTCTTGAGAGCCGCCTCGATTCGCTTGTCGTCGTCCCCTTCAAACCCCACGATGGCATCCGCTACTTTACCCTCTTTGTCGATGACATAAGTGGTAGGAATCCCGGTCACATTGAAGAGATTCAGCGAGATATTCTTAGCGGAGTTGCGCCCCGCGGGATCGTAAGCGAACTGGAAGTGAAACTTGTCCAGATGTTCCGGAACCCACTTTTCGTAACTCGCTTTCTCATCGGAGACGCACAATCCCAATACGATCACGCCTTTGTCTTTCATAGACTGATAAAGCTTTTCGACATGAGGCATGGATTGTTGGCAAGGTACGCACCAGGTCGCCCAGAAGTCAAGAATGACTACTTTGCCTTTGTAGTCCGTCAGATGCAAGTCGCCGCCGCCCCATGCCTGCGCCAGAAAGTTGGGAGCTGCAACGCCTGCTTTCAAAAGAGGCTTCCTCTCAGGTTCTTTTGCGATCACGGGTTCGCGTTTCGTTTTCTCGAATCTCAGTTTTGAACCGTCAGGCTCGACTAGAGCGATGTAGTTTGAACCCGCGAGTTTGAATGGGGAACGAATGTCGATAGGCGAGCCGTAGACGCCTTTGTCCTCCATATCGATCATCAGCCAGACAGGGCGGGAAGCGGACATCCCTTTCACGAGGGGTTTGCCCTGATCATCCAGAGGTTTTGAATAGAGCGCATCCCCGTCGTTCTCGACGAGTCGAACTTTGTGTTGTTTTTTGTTGATTTTGACTTCGCCGGTGCGAACACCTTGCCGGTACATGAGCAAAACATTCGGGATATCCGGGAAGCGATAAAATGCTACTCCGTAATCTCCAGCGCTCTTTTCATGCTTTGCGTCTCCCCAACTCGCCCGGAGAGTCATCTCTTTGACGCCGTGCATCACTCTGCCCTTGGAACTTGATTTTCCCCAGTCCCCGTCGCCGTCATCGCAGATATCTCCGTTGCGGTTCGCATCAAGATATATTTTCGCTGCGCCGGCTTCCGGTTCGTCCAAAACTACTGTATAAGTCGACTTCGGTCCGTTCCCCAGGCGGAAAGAGCCGTACAAAGGCTTGCCCGCATACTTCGGCTCTTTCTTGATTGTCGCGGGTTTAGTCTCAGACAATTTCAACTGAACAGGAAAATAACCGAGACGCAACTCTTTCGCTCCTGTTGGTTCGAGCTTGAGCGGACTTGCTTTTTGAGCTTGACAATTTCCTCCAATGAGAGCGAAAATTCCCAGTCCGGCAACGAAATGCATATTCGTACGATGAATGATCATGTTTACTGTCCTCTTTTGAAAAAATCGAATTAAAGCGTTCAACGTAAATTCCAACATAAATGTTTCACTCCGTACGCAAAGCTTGAATTGGATCGAGTCGAGAGGCGCGAATTGCCGGGTAGACCCCGAAAAATATTCCGATGCCGGCTGAGAAGAGGAAAGCTCCCAGAACGACCCAGGGCGGAACGAAGATAGTCAACCCCTTCTCGCCGGCTTGCTTGTCCACAAGCGCCGGTATAAAAGTCGTGATGAAGCCTACAAGGTAAGCAGCGGAGGTTCCGATGATGATTCCCAAAAGTCCGCCAACTCCTGAAAGGGTCGCAGACTCGACTAAAAACTGAGTGAGTATGTCGCGCCGTTTCGCCCCGATGGCTTTTCGGATGCCGATCTCGCGGGTGCGTTCCGTCACGGAGACGAGCATGATGTTCATCACCCCGATGCCGCCGACGAGCAAAGCAAGTCCTGCAATTGAACCGAGCACAAGCGTGAAAGCGGCGAGAAAAGTTGTGACCGTATTTGAGAGACTGTCGAAACCGTCCACTTTCCATCCGGGAAGATTGTCGTAGCGGGTCATTAAAACCTGCCAGATCTGATCTTTCGCCTCATCCATTTTAAGCGGATTTTTTGGTTGACAGTAGACCACGCCCACTGTCTCCGTTCCCATCATACGTTTTTGAACCGATGTGAGCGGGAGGTAGATGCTTTTGTCTGCGTCTCCTTCGAAGGTGCGTCCCTTGTGTTGCAGAACTCCGATAACTGTCAGGCTTTGACCGTTCACTTCCATTAGTTTGCCGATCGGGTCGGTGTCGTTGAAAAGCTGCTCTCGAATTTTGTCCCCGATAACGCACACGGGCGCCCAGGTCGTCATATCCGCATTCGATATGAATCTACCGGAGGCAAGCACGACGTTCCGCACATGCTCGTAATCCGGCACGACGCCGGTAGGACTGCAATCCGTGTCTCTTCCCGCGTGTTTTGCAGTGGCGCTATTGCCCAGCGGTTGTTCCGGAGACCAACTTTTGATGAGCGTACAACGTTCCTGAATCGCCTGAATGTCCGTCATTTTAAGGCCGTCGATATGATTCGTGATCTTTTTTTTCTCTTTAGATGTAGGCGCATAGGCGACGATTATCAAATCCGATCCCAATTTGCTGAGTTGTTTCTGAAACCGAGCGGAGAATCCCTGCAGAATCGCCACCATCATGATGACGGCACTGACTCCGATAATAATTCCCAACATGGTCAGGGTCGAGCGAAGTTTGTTCGCATTCAGATTGGTCAGCGCAATTCGGAGACTGTCCCACACATTCATTTTGTTTCGCTTTCTAAAACTCTCAATTCGTCTTGCAAGGCGCTATAGTTCCTCGCTGGGCGGCATCGCCTGAACGTCCTGCTGACTGCCGGGCGCTGAAAGCGCCCGGCAGATGAATGGGCGACATTCGGATTAGAGATTGTCGGAGGCGCTTCCTGCATTCGCAAAAACCGTTTTGTAAATCTTTCAGCCTGCGGCGTGAAGAACTAGCCGTTGTCCGGCGGCCCGCCGTCAAAGTTGAGTTTCTCGCGTTTTGGGCCGGAATACGGATAAGGACGAATTTTTTCACCTGCCTTTAGCCCGTCAATCACTTCGACGAAATCATCTCCTCGCAAACCGAGTTTGACAGTTCTCACTGCTACGGATTGCGATTTGACCCCGTTCTTCTCGCCCACGGTCACGATCTGAACCGCAACTGAATCTCCGGTTCCTTGAATGCAATTGATCGGAATCCGAACCGTATTCGTTTTGCGAGCGTTTATAATGGAGCAGTGAGCGCTCATCCCCGGCTTAATGCGAGTGTCCGATTTGTCAAGTTGAATCTCAACCGGGTAGCGAATGACCGCCTGCGTGGAAGCGGCGCCTGTCGCAGTCGTACTATCGGAAGAGGGCGAAACTTTTCGAACCTTGCCTACGAACCGCTCGCCTTTGGCGGCATCCACAGTGACTTCAGTGAGCATGCCCACTCGAATTTTCGGCACATCGACTTCATTGACGTTGATCTTGACGAGCAAAACGGTAAGATCGGCAAGTTGAAAAAGCGCGTTTCCTTGAGAGAAAGACCCGATAGCGGAGGTGACAAGCTCGCCTGGCTCCACATATCGTTTTGTAATCATTCCGGACATGGAGGCGTGCAACGTGGTGTCGTTCTGCTGAACCATTCTCTCTTTCAGTTGATTCTCAAGTTGCCGAACATCCGCCTGGGATGCCGCCACGTCGTCCATTCTAGTCGCGTTCGTGATTTTTCCGGCTTTCGCTTGAATGAGTTGACTCTCAGCTTGCCGAACAGCGCTTTGCGCGCTCAAAAGCTCCTGACCGCGCGCATAGGGCGCGTTGCTCGCTTTCGCCTGTTCAGAGGCTGCTTTCTGTTGTTCCAAATTGCTTGCTGCGGAGGCGACCTGACTCTGCATGTTCTCTTCTTCAATCTGATTTGTCTGCTCAATGCGATTTACGCGTTCTTTCGCCTCGCTTGTTCGGGCGCCGGCTACTTCATAATCGGTTCGCGCAGAATCGACTGCCTGTTGAGAGACGAATCCTTTTCTCAAAAGCTCCTCTTGCCTGGCGAGATTGCGCTTTGAGTTCGCTTCTTGAGAAACTGCCTGATCGTATGCGGATTTTGCGTTCACAACCGCTTGCGGGTGCGACGATTTCACCATCAAATTAAAGTTGTCTTGTTGCGCTTTGAGCTGAGCTGCGGACGAATTGACAGCTGCTTGCGCTGCCACAATGCTCTGTTTCGTCACTCTCGTCTGCGAACTTGCTTCTCGTTCAGCCTGTGCTAAACGGTAATTTGCGGATTTCAAACCCTGCTCGAACTGCGAAATTCCGGTAGAAGTGGAGGACTGCGCGAACAGCGCGTTCTTGCGCGCGGCTGATAGTCGCGCCTGCGAAGCCGCCAACTGCGCCTTGATTGCATCCACCTGACTATTGATTTCTTGCGGGTCGATTGTGGCGAGGGTCTGGCCCTGACTTACAATGGCTCCGGCATCCACCATCATCTTCGAAATTTTTCCGCCGACCTTCGACTTGACTTCCACCTTTCGAAGGGGTTCTACAGTTCCCGTTTCGACGACTTTGACCTCTACATCCCCGTTTTGAACTATCTCAAATCGCTCCTCTTTCACCGGAGGCTTGAAGTTTCTTGCCACAACCACTCCGATTCCAATGGCGAGAACAAGTGGAATCGAACAACCTAAAATTAGTTTCTTATTCATGACTCTTGTGTGATCTCTCTCATTTCGCTCGAACGACAACCTTCGGATTGTGAGGTTTCCTGAAATAGACTACTTATATTTCTTTGCGCGGGTTTCGTAGAAATCGAAAACTATTTCAGTCTTACGAAGTATACCAGAAATTCTTGTCCGCTTATTGGCCGAGCCGACGCACTTTATGCACAAAATCAAAGTCGTATTTCATGCGAGAATTCCTAGATTCCGAATACTCGTGAACGTTTGCGCATTTCCAGTTGACGCTCTTCGTGCACGAACACGCAAAATGTTGCAAATAGGTATAATAGACCTGCGAGAAGGAGAAGTTGAAGCTATGAGTCCTTACCCGGTGCGAAAACGAACTTGGAATTTATTTTTTGTCTTGAGTCCGCTTATCCTTGCAGCGGGAGCGATGGCGTTTGTCGCCCTCAAACCCTCCAAAAAAGGTCAGCAACAACTTTTCGCCAGTCCGAAATACGGCGTTGGAGCGACTCTTGAGGGCAAAAAAGTCTTTCCTGCAGACAATTCCTGGAACCGCGACATCTCGAAAGATCCCAAAGACCCGCTTTCCAACGTTCTCATAGCAAGTATCGGCGCAGACAAACCTTTGCATCCGGACTTCGGCACAACTTATGAGAGTCGCCCGATCGGCATTCCTTACATGGTTATAGATGGCGAACAGTCGAAAAAACGATTCCCAGTCGAATTCGAATATATGTATGAAAGCGACCCGGGCCCGTATCCTGTTCCTCCGGACGCACCAATAGAAGGAGGATCGAAGGGAGAGGGAGATCGCCATGTACTCGTTATCGACAAGGAACACTGGAAACTCTATGAACTCTTCTC
>JAYVOT010000440.1:0-1843 GCA_043757795.1 Chthonomonadaceae bacterium
GTTTTGTGTCCAGAGGCGGTTCTCCGGGCATCCTGAAAGGGTGAGTTTTTCGGAACAGATTTTCTATCGAATACTTTCACAGCCCCTTTAGTCATGGGATTCAAAAGCGCACTCGAAAAAATCATTTGGTCGTCAAGTCTGCGTAACATCCGTTAATTTGTATTTTCGTGTAAATCACTTCGAATAAATTTTTCAACAATTTTGAGATTTTTCACCCTGATCGGAAGGATTCTTGAAACGAATGGAGTATTAGAAAGTGAGTTTAGTTGTCTAAACTCACTTTTTTGCATTCTCTTGAAACGCGGTTGAAGTTTATACCGTAGTGGTAATTGAAAGTCCCGGTCTCAATGTTGAAAACCGCGAAGTCGTTTTAGCTCCGGTTTTACACTGAGTCCCTCACCTGCATCCCTCTCACGCCAGGAGGATTCATATGCCCCGTATCGCCTACCGTTTTATTTGGATTATTTCCGCGCTCGCCATTATCGGCTTCACCTTTATGTTTGCTGGAAAGCCCTACGCAGCGCCTCCGACTGCGAAAATGAAAACCTTCACGATCAAAGACAACTCTTTCAGCGTCATGCACCCAGAAAATTGGAAGTCGAATTCAACCTCCCTTCATGACATAGAGTCGGAAGTGATCTATTCTCCCTCTTCGGATATTCATTTCAGCGTCACTTCCGACCTTCAAGGCTCACTTATGGCGAGCGTTGGAGCCGCCATGCCGGACATAGGCTCAATGGGCGGAGATTCCTCCGGCGTTGACGCCGCCGCTCTGAACGGAATGCCGGGAATGGGTAAGTTGAGAGAGGAAAGCAAGAAATCACCGCTAGAAAAACTGCATGAGATGCAAGCCTCCTCTCTATCCAGAAGCAGACGTTTCACTGATTTTCAAGACGGTAAAACGAAACCCTATGCTATTTCAGGCTCGGAAGCGCTCTCAACGGACATCGCTTTTAATATGAGCGTCGGGTTTTCAGGGACACAGAAAATGATCGGGAAACGAATTTCTATTCTTACCGGCGAAAGGCGCGTTTCAGTCCTCTATTACTGCCTTAAAGAGAAGAGCTTGGAGATCACGCCGATCTTCGAAAAGATGCTCAAAAGTCTTAATCTTAATCCATCAGACTCGAAATCAAAAGGAGCGTGACCAATGCTTTGTCCAAGTTGCCGAAGAGACAGTCGCACGGGAGGAATTTGCGAGTGGTGCCGCCAACCTCTCCCCTTGCCAACCGATCCGACTGTACAAATGAATCCCGCCTCTTTGCGTCCCGGTCAACAACCGACTATGCAGATGAATCCCGCGAACCCGAATACGCGCAGACGAGTCTCGCTTTCCGGTGACGTGGTCGAAGACACGATAGAACCCGCTCAAACGATGTCGCCGCAGATGGGAACGATGCAGACTCAAGCCATGTCTCCTCGCTATCCGGGTCAAGCGACTCCCCATGCGCAAGGCGGAGGCGCTCAGCAGGCTCCAACTTTCGCGAACCCGAATGCGTTGCCGCCGGGCGCTTTCTCAGCGGCGGCTATGAACTATCAGTATAGTTCGGAAGAGTCTTCTCTCGGCGAACGCTGGGAAAAGGCGATGGCGTTTTCACTTCCCCTCGTCGCCCTTTCCCTATTGATTATTCACTTCGCGCCCGGCGCCTTTTTCATGCTTGCAGCATTGAATTTGTTTGCGATCCCTATAATTCTTTGCGGCACGAGAGCGATTTCCTCCTTCGATGAAGCGATAGTCGATACGAGCGCAGTACTCATCATGACGATGCTGATCGGTCCTGTAATCACCCTTATCGCCTATGTGCTATACTGCGCCGTCAGGCAGGAGGGCAATGGCGCCATC
>JAYVOT010000441.1:0-6706 GCA_043757795.1 Chthonomonadaceae bacterium
GTCAAAACGCAGGCGCCGACCGGGAAGTTGGAATAAGGACAGTAGGCGTTCTCCGCCGCTTTTCTCGCTAATTCCAGCGCCTTTGTCTCTTGCTCGTCAAGTTCGGTTCTCATATTAGCGCCAATTTTTCCATCGCAACTTTCAGCTCCTCGCAAGTTCGGGGAAGCCAGTCCGCGGTTCGGTTGGAATGAAATGAAATCCAGAATCGTCTCTGTTTTGCAAGGAAAGTGACTTCCAGCGTCCCACTTTCGCCCGCACGAGCGAAATGCCAGTGCCTTGAGCCAGGATATTGCTTGAGTTCCGTGTCAAGACGACATTTCAAACCCAGCCGACTGGCGTTCTCAAGAGCGAAACTCTCCACGAAACGGGGATCAAATTCATCCGGGAGAGAGACGTCATAAACCGTCATGCGGTTCCTCCAGAGATTCGGAAAGACAATTTTCAGCGGTAGCCGTTTAGGGGCGGCATCGATGCAGCATGAGATGCAGCATGAATTGTTGCGACGGGCAGAGCTTTTTTCCAATAGCGCCTAAGCGGGAGAGCTATTATGGTAATAAATCGGAAAGTAGCCTAACGTCGCGAGTTTTCTCATCGGGCAAGTTTTTTGTACATCGCCTTCAGCGATTCTGCGCCCGAAGGAAGCCCTCGCAAACCGCGCAACATTGAGCCGGACTAGAGAGAGGCTGTAAAAGCATTCATAGAAGCGTCTAAAGGTAATTTAATGCTCATAACTGCTCAGCTTTCGCCCTATTTGCAGACTCTCGCCTACGAAAAACCCGCGACTAAAAACCCCTCGCTTATGCGTCCCGGGCGTTTTCAGTACCCGGCATCAATCAGTACCCGGCATCAAAACGGGTAATTTTTTATTGCCCGGCTTTTTCAGGGTGACTCTCGCGTTTTGCGACGATCCCGTACTCAAACTACAGAGCGTTGAGGATAGTTCCCCCGCCGATCACGATGTTTCCTGCCTCATCGCCCTCTCCGCCGTAGAAGACGACCGACTGTCCGGGAGTCACCGCTCTCTGAGGAGTCTCAAAATCAGCTCGAACAGTGGAGGGCGAGTCCCCCGGCTGAATAAGAGCCTTGACCGGAGAGCCATTATATCGAATCTTAGCGGAAACCGCAAGCGGACTAACGACCCCTTCCAGATCGGGAATCGCGCTCCAGAGACAGTTGTCCGCGATCAGTCCCGGTGCAAATAGGTCTTCGTCATTACCGACTACGATCGTGTTGGTCGCGGCGTCCAGCGAGACCACGAAGAGCGCGCCGTTGGCGCTCGCCGGGAGTCGTTTCCTTTGCCCGATCGTATAGAAAGCGACTCCGGGATGATCTCCGACAGGTTTGCCTTGCATGTCTATTATTTTTCCGGGACGAACCGCCGCCGGCGCCTTCTCTTGCAGAAAAGCGATGTAGCCCTCTTTCGGGACAAAGCAGATTTCCTGAGAATCAGGCTTGGTTGCGAGCGCCAGACCGAACTCTCTTGCAAGACGGCGCGTCTCTTGCTTACTGGTAAGACTCCCCAGCGGCATGAGCGTCTTGCTCAATTGCCTCTGCGTCAACGTATAGAGAGCATACGCCTGATCTTTGTCGTTGTCTTTCGCTCGAAGCAACTCGTGCCTGCCGGAAGTCTCATTGAAACGAATGCGAGCGTAGTGCCCCGTGGCGAGGTAGTCCGCGCCCAGGTCTTCGGCGTGACGAAGCAGTTCGTCGAATTTAACGCTGCGGTTGCACTCCACGCAGGGGTTGGGAGTTCGCCCTTTGCTGTATTCGTCGATAAATTTGTCGATGACTTTGTCAGCGAAATAGTCTCGAAAGTTCAAGACGTAGTGCGGAATTCCGATCTTTGCGGAGGCGCGTCTAGCGTCCTCCACCGCTCCGAGCGAACAGCAACCGCCGGATTTCCCCTGCTCTTCTCGCTCCTGCCAAATTTGAAGGGTTATGCCGATAACGTCGTACCCTTCCTGCTTCAGAAGAGCCGCCGTCACCGCGCTGTCCACCCCCCCGCTCATCGCCGCCACCACAGTTCCCTTGCTCATCCCGTCACCGCCCGCCTTTACCAAAATCGCCGTTTTTAGAAACTTGAAGAAGCGTCCGTAGGATCGCTTTCTTACATCTCTATTGTACCTTACTCACAGGGCTTGGATCAAAGCGGGAATTGTCCGAACTAGGATTTTTGGGATTAGCGGGATTTTTGGGATTGTGTCTGGCTGAACTGAGATTTATAGGATTAGGGGGATTTTCGGGATGTTTCACCAACAGTTTTCTGCGCCTCCGAGAGAGTCTCCTGCCCGCACAATCTCAGTTCAGACAAATAATCTCATTTCAGCAAAATTCCGGAAGCCCCTCTCCTTTCGCGTGGAGCGCGATACAGGAGAGGGGTTGGGGTGAGGTTCTTCAGTTCAGACAGTTTCAACCCTCAGCCCGAAGTCGCCAAGTCTTCGGCGTGAGCCGCCCACAACAGTCCGCGAACCAAGAGGCGAAGCGGGTCTGGTTCGTTGACTGTCGCCGCCACATGTCCGAGGGAGCTATAGAAAACGCGCCCTTTTCCGTAGCGCCTCGTCCAGACTACCGGCATCGCAAAAGCGCCGTTCTCGACATGAGGTCCGTCCGCGCCTGCCGTGGGGAACTGCGTCGTGGCTAGCACGTGGTTGGCGGGATCAACGTGCATATAGTACTGTTCAGTAGTCACGCCGAAATCTACCGTCCCCTGCGTGATGAAGTGATCCCTGTCCGTCACATTTACTTTGTAGGAGACGCCGGAATTTCCGGGATGCGCGACCCATTGCCCGCCTGTCATGAACTGCCACTCAGTCGCGGAGCGGAACGAGTCGCACATGCCGCCATGACAGCCGCCTATCCCGACGCCGCTCTTGACCGCCTCTATTACAGGGTTGAGCTGTTCGTTTTTGATCTCTCCCATCGTCCAAATCGGAACGATCAAGTCAAGCCCTTTCAGTTTTTCTGCATCGAGAAAAGCATCGAGCGAGTCGGAAACTTCGACTTCGAAGTCTTTCGCCTTCAATTCACGCTCTACGATCACGCCCACCTGCTTCGGTTCGTGACCGTCCCAACCGCCCCAAACGACCAGCGCTTTCTTCGACATTATCTCTCCCTTTTCAGCCTTAGAATTAGATGCAATCACTATTTCGTCCATTATGACGTTGCCTTCATTCTTAAACGCAACGTGAACGATTTCCTGCAAGCATTGCGAAGAATGCGAAATATACTCGCGCTTCATCGGCGGTCGCCCCGATTGCAGCGATCGGAGTCTCAAGACGGAATCGCAAAAAGCAGGATTTCCGCCTTCGTTGTGGAAATGTGATGCCATCAACTTTCAAACTTTAGAAACCTTTTTTGCCGCAAAACGGCAGGGAGTCTCTTCGCCAATGAAATATGAATTCAAAATCGTTCTTTACGCTCTCCTAATCCACCTTCTTGCTGCCTCGCTCGCAAATGGGCAAACGAGGAGCGATTGGGCGCATACGGCGACGTTTCCAAAGGGAGAGAAGCGAATCTCTCTCTTCAACGGCAAAGACCTTTCCGGATGGGAGGGGCGAAAGGAGAAGTACTGGTCTGTCGAGAATAGGGTCATCAAAGGCGCAAACTCGGAGGATGTTGCGGCGAGCAGTTATCTGTTCACGAAAAAAAGATACCGCGAGTTTCGCCTGTTGTTGGAAGTGAAACAGACGCGGGGAGACAACTTTTCGACGATGCACTCCGCAGTTTGCGCTCTTGGAGAGAGAATTACGGACAAAGGCGATGAGTTCAGTTTCAAGGGTCCGCTCCTCATGTTCTGCAACGATTGGGGAATCTGGGACGCAAACAGGCGCAATCGCATCTTTCCGGAGAGACACGACGGAACCTTGCTCAACCCCGCTGAGAAAATCGGCGACTGGAACCGGATCGAGATACTGGTATTGGGAAACCGAATCAGGATGGTCTCGAACGGAACCTTGATTATCGACTTTACGGACATTCCGGGCATGTTGGCAGAGTCGCAGATCGGACTTCAGCTTCACGCCAACAATCGACCGCAAGAGTTTCGTTTCAGAGGGTTGGTATTGGCTGAGAATCCTAAAGACCGACTTGTCACGCTCATTAAAGAGAAGACGGAAGAGAAAAAAGAGGGAGAATCGAAATGAGGGAGAAAGCGACTCGCCGTTCCCTGGCAACGGCTTTGATAGGGGGCGCGCTCACGCTAGGAGGCGCGCTAAGCTCTAATGCTCAAGCCCCGGCGCAGGTTCCGGAAGAGGAAGAGAAGCGAAGTTACGCAGCGCCGACATTCAAACCGAAGTTCAAAAAACCAAAATTGAGCAAGACTCTCGTACAAGATTTTGTCCTTTTCGGACACTACGATCTTGATATGGTAAAGAAACTTTTGGAGATTGAGCCAGCGGTTTTGAACGCGACGGTGGACTGGGGCGGCGGCGACTTCGAGACGGCTCTTGGGGGCGCGTCGCATCTGGGAAATAAGGAAATCGCCGCGTTCCTGATCGACAAAGGCGCTCGACCGGACATTTTCACCTGGGCGATGTTTGGGAAATTGGAGGTCGTGAAGTCGCTGATAGCCTTTCACCCTCCTCTCTCCGAAGCGAAGGGACCGCATGGGATTCCGCTGATAGTTCATGCTCAAATGGGCGTCAAGAACGGCGTGAAAGAGGCGCAAGAGGTCGTGGAATTTTTGGAAAGATTGAAAAAAGCCTGACTGGTTGATTTTTTAATAAAGTATGTTTCAAAGGAGAGTGTCAAAGATGATCAAGAAATTTGCGATCGGCGCGGCATTGGGAGCCGCGCTGTTCATGTCTCAATTCTCAGTTTCCGCACAGGTTAAAATACCTGAAAATTGCAAGTCCGGCGGATATTTTATCGGATGCCAGGCGTGGACGTGGAACCATTTCACCGTTTTTGAAGCGATCGAGAAGACCGCTCAAGCGGGAGGGAAACTCATTGAATTCTTCCCGGGGCAAAATCTTAGCGCAGATTCGCCGGGAGTGAAATGGGATCACAACGCAAGCGCGGAGACTATCGAGAAGGTGAAAGCGCAACTGCTGAAGTTTCACGTCACAGCGATCAACTACGGCGTCGTCGGCATCTCAAAGGACCCGGCGGAGGCGCGAAAGCTCTTTGAGTTCGCGAAAACGATGGGGCTGAGGGCGATCACGACTGAGTCCGTTGATGCCATCGACACTTTCGAGCCGCTTGTCAGAGAGTTCGACATCATGGTGGGTTTTCACGATCACCCAAAACAAGCCGGCAATCCGAACTACAAAATGTGGGATCCGAACTACCTTTTGGAAGTTGTGAAGAGCAGGGACAAACGCATCGGCTCGTGCGCGGATACGGGTCACTGGGTTAGATCCGGACTGCGTCCGGTAGACTGCCTGCGAATCTTGAAGGGACACATTATCAGCAGTCACCTCAAAGACCTGAATGAGATGACGCCCGACGGGCACGACGTTCCCTTCGGCGAAGGCGTGAGCGATATCCCCGGCATTCTGGATGAATTGAAGAAACAGGGATTTGAGGGGAATATCTCGGTGGAGTATGAGCACGAGATGGAGCGTTCGATGCCGATGGTCGCTCAATGCATCGGATACGTTCGAGGGTACGGACAGGGCAAAAAACTGAAGTAACTGCAACCTCCCATGCCGACTCCCTGTCGATTCTCTCCGTCGGCAGGGTCTTCATTCATTTCATTTGCCGGACGCTTTCGCCTCGCCGATCACGCCATGCGCAACGCCTCCTGCGCGGACTGTTTTTGAAGCCTCGACCCAGCGACTATTCTTGCGAAAGCGATTCATAGGCGCCTCAGTCGTCGTTGCCGAGAGCGTGACCGGCAAGGTGCAAAGTTTTCATCTCCTCGATCACCCTGGAATCTTTGACCTTGAAGGCGGTGAAAGTGCGACTTTTTGCGCTCGCCACCCAGGGAAACGGGTTTTGATCCGACACTCCGTTGAACACGTCTATGTGGTTTCCATCGACTCCGAAGCCTGTGTCCGAGGCAAAAAAATACCCGTCATGCGTGAGCTTGCGACCGTCCGGCAACGTGATGACGACTCCTTTCGCCTCCGGAATGTAGAGCGCGGTTCCAATCGCTATGAACTTGGGATCGACTGCGACGGAACGGTAAGGAACGAGCCAGAAGTCTTGTTCGCCCTCTCCAAAGGGAGAATCGGACTTTTGGAAGCGCACAAAGGGAGCGTGCGGCATATCCGTGCGATACTTCGAGCAGTCCGCAAGCGCTTTCATACCCTGTTTGTCATAGTTGTAGACCTGTGCGCCTATCCGAACAGACCCCTGAACGGCGGCATGGCAGAACTCTTCTTCGTTCAACCTGACTTCTAACGACTTTTCATTCGCATCCAACAGTTCGATTCCTTCGGCGCTTTTGGAGGGGTAAGAGGGAGTCCAGTACCAGGTCGCCCACAGAGTCAGCTTCTCTCCGAAACTTTCAGGCGGGGATATTTTAAATTCAACGGCGTTCTTTGAAGTCGTCGAATCAGCGCGGTTCGCCTCATCTGAACGCGGGACAAATCGGAGTGCGAACAGGACGATTCCTGTTGCGAGAAACGCGAGAATGAAAACGGCAATTCGCTTCAACTAAGCCTCCTGAGTATGAGAGTTTTTTCGCGGAAGCGCGTCGCATGTTTGTTTTCACTAACATCTCGTTTTACAACTGCTTCGGAACTCAAATGAGTCAAAATAT
>JAYVOT010000442.1:0-6705 GCA_043757795.1 Chthonomonadaceae bacterium
GATTATGAACGCCCGCGCTCGAATCCGGGAGGGAGACCGAATTAACGAGCCTCTCGAAAAAAGCAAGATGTTCCCGCCGATGGTCGTTCATATGATCTCGATCGGGGAAGAGTCTGGAGCTTTGGATCAGATGCTCTCGAAGATCGCCGAGTTCTACGAGGCGGAAGTCGAAGCGACGCTTCAATCTCTTACCTCCGCTATCGAACCGCTCATGATCGTTATTCTCGGCTTCATCGTAGGCTTCATCGTTCTTGCGATGTTCCAACCGCTTCTCTCCGTCATCACAAACCTTTCCTCCGGTTCCGATGACGAAAAGGGCGGCGAAAAGTAGAGTTAGAGTTAAACTCAGCCTCTATCGAGGCGCACTGGGGCGGGACGCGACATATTTAGTCCGCGCCCCGCTCCGCTTTCAACAGAGATTTCGCAACATTGCCTATCCAACTCATCGTTTTCTGGACGATTACGTCCTTCGTATTCGGCATTACCATTGGCAGTTTCCTGAATGTCGTCATCTGGAGATTGCCTCGCGGCGGTTCGCTCGTTCATCCCGCTTCCTCCTACTGCCCCAACTGCAAGCGTTCGCTGACCGCTCTTGATCTTATTCCGCTATTCAGTTTTCTTGCGCTTGGATGCAAGTGCCGGGGATGCAAACAGCCGATCTCATGGCGCTATTTCGGCGTGGAACTGCTGACAGGTTGTCTCTTCGCCGCTCTGACGCTGTTCAGCTTGAATGATCCGACAAACGCGATCGCGTTGTTGCTGTTTACGGCGCTCCTGATCCCTATCACCTTTATCGACCTCGATTTTTTTATAATCCCGCCCTCTTTAAATCTGCTTGTTTTGCTAGTGGCAGTGGGTAGGGATGCGTGGGGAATCGCGCAACATGAACCTGGGCATGAGTTGCTGTGGGGTTGGTTGCCAAGATCGATTCTGGGAGCGATAGTCGGGACTTTGATTTTCGGTTTTGTGAGAATCAGCGGTTGGCTCTGGAAACGCGTCGAGGCGATGGGCTTGGGAGACGTCCTTTTAGCGAGGGCGATGGGCGCGTTGCTCGTCTCCGTGACGCCTGCCGCAGGACATCCTCTTCGACTTTTCGTCATGTTCGTCTTGCTCTCTTGCGCATCGGGACTAATCGTGGGACCGGCGCTCATTTTTCTGCGAACGCATGGCGCAAAAGAAAAAGGAGATTCCTCGCTTGCTGGTGAAATGGGAGATGGAATTTCAGAAATTGTAGAAGAGCCTGAACCGGAATCGACTTTTATGCAACAAGTTCTCGATATCGGGTACGTTCTGTGGCTTGGAGACCTGTGGGAGTATGCAAAAGAAAAACTCGCCGCGCTTCAAGGCAAACCGACCGCGTCCGAGAACTACGAAGAGGAAGATTGGAAGCCGGATCCGACAGCAATTCCATTCGGACCTTTTCTATCAGTGGGGTTTTTGCTGACAGTTTTCGTGGGGGAGTTGTTGACAAACCTCTATCTGACGTGGGCGTTGCTCAGGAATTGAGGACTTGGGAACCGGGTGAAACTCGCCCCCAACCCCTCTTCCGGACTATCGCTTCGTGCAGGAGAGAGGGAGGAAGAGACGTTGCTTGTGAATTTTGCGCTGGAGGCGTTTCAGCGCCCGGGGCGCAACCCGCTCAAGATTTTAGTGCGCGCCTTAACATGGATTCGCAACTCGTGCTGGTTTGAACCCTGTTGAATGTCGTAAACGCCGGGTTTTAGCCCGTTCGATTAATGCAGTGTTAACGTAGGATAAATAGTTTTGAATCTTTTCCGTCAACAGCGGGAACATACATTGAACTCAAAGCGTCATAAAGTGGTATTTCAGTTTGTGACAAATGTCGGGCGAGGATGAAATAGGACGATGCAAAACCAATTCAAATCTTCAAAAGGTTTCACTCTCATAGAACTGCTCGTCGTTATCGCCATTATAGCGATTCTTGCGGCGATCCTGTTTCCGGTTTTCGGGCAAGTTCGAGAGAGAACCCGACAAAACACCTGCATGTCGCAGATGCATCGAATCTGGTCTGCCGCGGACCAATATCGAATAGACAACAACCGTTTTCCGAAGACGCTTTACGGATACGTCGAGCTTCCGAATCGCACCTACTACAACGGTGTCGGAACTCCCGTCAAGATGGACAATATCTACAATAATTCGTTGAAGGGCGGGCAGAAGTACCTCAATGACGTGTCCGCTTTCATATGCCCGGACAACAACGACAACTCGCGAATCAACTTCACTACCGCTTTCTTTCCGAAGGGTCAGGGAGTTTTCGTCGGGCAAGCTCCTAATTTCAATCAACTCGCGATCCCTGCATGGTTCTACAAATCCGACAGCTACGACATCGGTCCGCAGATCGACGTAAACGGAATGCCGGTCAAAGACGGCGCAGGCAACCAGATTTATGAGCTTCACTACAGCACGGATTGGACGGGAGTGAAAGCCGCACCCGGCGATAATCCAAATCAGTTGAAGTACTCGAACTACGCTCCCGACAAAACGATTTTGACCTGGTGTACCTACCATGCGGCCATTGCGCACTCGAACGTTATTCCTGTCATTATGGCGAATGGAACTGTGAAGCCGCTTCCGATCAGGCAGTTCGTTACGAACGGTCCTCTGGGCGTAAAATATTAATTCAGAACGGCGCTGGAAGTTGCTTACCCGCCTTAAACGGGCATGGCAAGAGGCGCGTACAATGGAAAATGCACGGCGCATCAGATGACGCTCTTTGCGCTTGCCTCCCTTTTTCAGGGAGACAGTAGAGTCAACAAAAAACATTCCCGCGCAGAAGCGAATTTTTCGCCTCGCTCGCGCTGTCCTATCAAACGGAGAATCTTATGGATACCCGGCTATCGAAATTCGCTCCGCGACCAAGCGTCACTAAAGCGTTCACACTGATCGAACTGCTCGTCGTCATCGCAATTATAGCGATTCTGGCCGCGATCCTTTTCCCTGTCGCTGGAACAGTACGCGAACAGGCACGGCAGAGCAGCACCCTCAGCAACCTTCATGCGATCTATGTCGCCTCTAAAACCTATGCGGAAGACGAGGGTCGTTTTCCTGCTTCGCTCTTCGGATATGCGGAAACCCGCATTCCCGGCGCAGTCGCCCCGATGCCGCTGGTGGCTCCCGCACTACTCGGCGACGGAATTGTTCCAATTGACGAAGCCACCGAGACTTTCTCCACCGCGCCGACATCCGGAAGCGGCTTCAAAACCTATCAACGCGGATTCCTCTACCGAGAGCAACTCAAAGACTATCGAACGTTCCTCTGCGACGACAACCCCATCAAAGACAAGACCGACGTGACAGTTGCCTACTGGCCTCTGAACTCCCCGATCTCGATTAGATCGGGCGGAACGCTTGCAAACCCCATATTGGTTACCTGGACGCAAACCGATCTAACGACGACGCCGAAAACATACGGCGACACCGATCTCCCGTCCTCTGCATATGTCGGAAAACCCAAACTGTTCTACAAGATGGACAGCATGGACATCGGCCCGATGCTCGATAGCCTGGGCAATGTCGTGAAAGACGCGGGCGGCGCGATTCGCTATGAACTGCACTACTCTCCGGATTGGACGCATCGGCTAGGAGTGGGCAACCTCGATCCCACCCTGGACGATGTCTATCCGTCCGGATACCCGATCGAACTCGTCAATACGCCTGTTACCCGACAACTGAAATACAAGTTTCCGCCTTCCGAAAAAACCTTCATCACCTGGGTCACGCATCATGCCGCAGTCGCGAAAGCCCCGACTTCCATCGTTTTGCTCCTCTCAGGCACGGCTCGAAAAGTGGATAACAAACTCATGTTCAAGCACGCTCCTCTCAACTACTGAACGAATGGCTTATCCGGGCGCGGCGATAGTTGCGCCCTTCGTATCAAATTGAAAAGTTTCCCAGTCGAACCGTCATTACGCTCGACTGGGCTTGAACGTTTATAAGCTATCGGGCGATGCGGGAGAGACAATACTCTAAAGAGCCTCGTTGCACGGCTTTGCCGGAGCGTGTTCCGGACTCGAGAGCGCCGGACTCGCATTTTGCGTTCTGTTTGAATGCATTCGATCAAGAGATAAGCAGCTGATAGCTGAGACAAAAACTTGAAATTGCGCTTCGCTTTCAGGGAACAATCGCCAACAAGGCGTCGTCGAAAAGACACAACACTCTTTCAGTTCATGCATAGATAAGAATAGGGACGGACATGAGGATCGAAACACAACCAAAACGACGACGAAATCGGAGATTTTCCGGTTTCTCCTTGATAGAAGTACTAGTAGCGCTGGTCATTCTCGTAATCGGAATTTTTTCGATTCTTCGCCTCTTCCCCGGCGGCTTCCTGACTATCCTTCGCACGAGCGAGTTTTCGCAAGCGCAAGCCCTGTCGCAACAACAACTGGACTCGCAAAAACAGAGTCTCTCGGTTGCGGACAGCATCGTCGCTGTAGACCCGACCGACTTCAGCAAAATTTTAACGGACATCGTCCCGGACGAACTCTTCGACAACTCCGTCACTAGCGCCGCAGCAAACGCAGGCCGCTACACGGATCCCTACTTCGTCTCGAATGTCAACCATTTCAATCGAGTGCTTGGCGAAACTTTCAAAATCACAGCTTCCTCAAGGGTCAATCAATCTTATATCAATCAAATCGGCGCGGACACGCAGGTGGGCAGCGCTCACCTACTTGAGTTCGGACCGGTCGTGAACGAATTCGGGACCGACAGCGACGGCAATCCGACCGACAGCCTCATCGTTCGAGGCTCTCCTCTGCAACGCACCGAACAGTCGATGTCCACCGGCGGGCTGAATAACTCGAACGCCTATCCGAATCTTTCCAGCCAGACTCAGTACGCGATAGACTACGACAAACACGCCATCGCTTTCTTGCCTAGAGTCGGAACCAAGTCTCGCAAATTCGTCTTCGCCTACAGTTACTGGGTCAATAATGTCGGCATCATCAAGGAAGTCACCGTTCTTCCCAATACGACCGTTCCCAAAGCCACTACGATCATCGTTCCCGATGTCGCAGCCGTGAGCGGCGTCGCGCCTCCTCCCGTATGGCAAAACATCTTCGATTTGACCAATGGCGTCACGATGCCCTCGGACTACACGGACGCTCTTGGTTTCAAAAAAGGATCCGATGACGTAAGCCGCAAGTTCAAGTTGACTAGCTCGCTTCCTTTCACGGATGCGGGAGCCAATACCGATTTCGATTCGAACGACCCATACGAGTATGCCTGGAACAGTCCGCAGTACGGCGCAAACGGCAACGTCGGAGCTTTAGTTTTCAATCCCGCCGCCGCCAACGTGACTACGATTACTTCCACCGGAGTGCGGGGACTGGTCGCGAGAGTGGACTACACGATTTTCGATAACCACATTATCCATGAAGATCGTCAGATTCCCGCCTCTGCGCCCTACGACATTCGACTTAGCCTGCAGAGCATTTTGCAGAACGGAAGAATCGGGGACAACAGCAGCATCTACGATTCGATGACGGTCTACAACGGGATGTTCCGACTTCCCGGAAATTCGCCGGACGTTATTCTCTTCGATGTATCTCGAGGCAAAGAAGCGGCGAATTTGACCGCAGGCGTGGGAATGCTCACTATGGAAGACAGATCGGGCATCTTGCACCTCGACCAGAAGTACGTTGAGACGAACAATCTTCAAAACATCACAGTGCGCGTTTACTATCGCTCTGAGAAAGAGTGGGGAATGCAGTTGCTGAAGGCGAACAGTCGCTATGTCTCATCAGATACTCCGGGCAATATCCAATACAATAGCTACTACGTCGGAGGCACGGACTCTGCGAACGACGGACTGTCCACACGAATCTACTTTCCGCTCTGCGAAGCCGGCAAGACAGTGGTCGTCAGCGAATACTACGTTCTGGATAGCCCCGGCATCGTGAAACGATACACGAATGAATCGTTCCGCATCAACAACGAACCGGGTTTATTCGAGACTGTAGGCGGCAAAACCGTGACCTGGATCGATTTCTCAACCAAACACCCCGGATCTCGCTTCGACGCAACAACGAACGGTCGGGCTGTGGGAGACGTTCGAGGCGGCTCCGTTCGTAGCCGAGTCATCTGGAAAGACTCTTCCCGATGGCGCAAATCGGAAACGGAACTGCTGATTACGCAACCCGCTCTGCAGTAACGCTTATGTGGGGAAACCTCACCCCAACCCCTCTCCTGGACGTTCGCTGAGGCTCACTGGGAGAGGGGCTTCAGGGAAACCCGCTTCGCGGGTTGTGAGGGAATTCGCTTGATTGCCGGAGTCCGCGCAGGCAGACTTCCTGACTCCAACTGCGTACTTCAGCATATACTTATGTTGAACGGGGTTTTAACCACGAACTGAACTAAATAACTATTAGCAACTTAAGACAGGATTTTTTTAAGCCTTTCTTCTCTCATTCAAAACTGAACTCAAGGCGAACAACAGCCATGAAAACAATAATCAACTCCATTCGAAGACACAATGCGGCGAAAAACTCGGCTGACTGCCGAGCCGGACGCGGATTGATACGACAAATTAAAGGGCGAGTGCGACACGCGTTTACTCTTATTGAACTGCTCGTCGTCATCGCGCTGACCGCCATACTGCTCTCGGTCATACTCTACCCGCTTGTCAACAGTTACGCTCTCACCGCTCGCGCCTCGACGCAGATCGAAAGCCAGGCGGCG
>JAYVOT010000443.1:0-1838 GCA_043757795.1 Chthonomonadaceae bacterium
ACCTATCTGGCAATTCATGCTGACCTTGCAAACGTCAGCGAAAATAGAACGAGGTTGACTTCCGGTATCGCGATGTTCAGCGCGCTTCTATGTGTATGCTTAGCTCTTTTTTTCTTTCAGAGGCTTGCCATTGAACGCCAAAAAGCAGAGGATGAAATGAAAGCGGTTTTATCAGCTCTTGAAGAGAAGGTTGCAGAGCGCACGCTTGTCCTCGCGCAGGTGAACTCCAGTCTCGCTGAAGCCAATGGAGAGTTGGAAGCCTTTTCCTATTCCGTCTCTCACGATCTAAGAGCGCCTCTGAGGCACATCGGCGGATTCGTAGAGTTGCTCCAAAAAAAGGAATCTGAGCGGCTGAGCGAGAACGGGAAAAGGCAACTGAACGTAATCGCCGAGTCAGTCAAATACGGGGGCGAGCTTGTAGACGAACTTCTAGCTTTCTCGAAAATGAGTCGAGCGGATCTAAATTTTCAACCAGTGGATATGAACTGGATGGTGAAGAAAGTCCGCGAAAAAATGGCGTTGGAGATTAGCAATAGAGAGATCGAGTGGAACATTCACCCTCTTCCCGTAGCGACAGGAGACCCTACCACTCTCTACCTCGTTTGGGAAAACTTGATCCACAACGCCCTAAAGTATTCTCGAAACAGCGCCATTAGCGTCATTCAAATCGGGAGCGAAAGCGATGAGTGCGAAACCAGATACTTCGTTCGAGACAATGGCGTAGGTTTCGACATGCAATATGCGGGGAAACTTTTCGGCGTTTTTCAAAGGTTGCACGCCAAAGAGGAGTTCGAGGGAACCGGAATCGGACTTGCGAATGTGCAACGAATTTTGAAGCGACACGACGGGAGAACATGGGCGGAGGGAGAATTAGGTTTTGGAGCCACTTTTTGGTTTTCACTGCCCAGCGCAAAAATTACGGCTTTAAAGACCACTTCGGAAGAGGATCACAAGTAAAAAAGTGAAATTGAACTCTGGCGGAAATCGCGCCAGATAATGATTGGAAAATAATGAGCCGTATATTATTAGTAGATGACAATAAAAACGATGTTGAACTTGCATATGCCGCATTTGAAGAGAATAACTTGTCGAGTGAAGTGGTATTGGCAAGAGACGGGCAAGAAGCTCTGGACTATCTCTTTCGAAATGGAGAGTACAGTTCACGCAAAGAAGGGCTACCTGACGTGGTATTGCTCGATTTGAAACTCCCAAAATTGGACGGATTAGAAGTTTTAAAGCGTATTAAGAATGATGAGCGACTGAAATTCTTGCCCGTCGTTATGCTGACTAGCTCGCGTGAAGAGAGCGATCTCAACACAAGCTATGCGTACGGCGTGAACGCATATGTCGTCAAACCGATGGACTTTAAGGAATTCGTCAACGCCATTAAGCAGTTGGAACGCTTTTGGACGGTCGTCAATCAGCCGCCGCCTGAGAGCTTGAAACTGTAATTTCTTCGGCGTTGAAAGTCAGCGTCCGGCTTGCCAAAGTAGTGGCAAATGCAATCGGGCTGTAAGTGGGTTATCCGGAACGAAACCCCAAACTGTTTTTTTGAAAGCAATACGAAAATGATGCCGTTAAATGTGGTACATCTTGAGGACGATCCTCTCGATGCGGAATTGACGTTGGCGAAACTTGAAGAAGGCGGATTCAAGTGCCGATCTTTTCGAGTTGAAACACGAAGCGATTTCCTGCATGCGTTGGAGAATAATGACGCGGACATTATTCTTGCGGACTACTCCTTACCTGCTTTCGACGGGCTTTCCGCCCTCAAGCTCTCTATCTCATTGAGACCCGAAATTCCTTTCATTCTTCTCTCCGGCGCTTTGGGTGAAGAC
>JAYVOT010000444.1:0-1837 GCA_043757795.1 Chthonomonadaceae bacterium
AACAGTCACGACGGGCAAGCCCTTTTCAAATGCGCCCCTGGCGGGAAGCCCTTATTCTCTTGACCCCCTTTTGACCTCCTTTTGACCCCCTTACCCCGACAGCCCAAACCCTGAATCTCATGAATTGGGTGTTTTCAACACCCGGACATTTCGTCCTACGGAGCGCGCAACATGAGAGAAAAAAATATTTTTTGAGAATCGCTCACACTTTCACGATTCGAAGTGTTTAGTATAGTATAGGACGTTTCAATTCGAGTGATTTTTTGTTGGTTGGAGGCGGATTATGGATACGGTACAGGGTTTTTCGCGGGATTATTCGCAACTAAAGCAATCTATGGTGATTTATGCTAGAGCTAGCATTTTTGCGGTTCTTCTAGCAATTTTGTTTTTTGGAGCGTGCAGAGAGACTGAGGCACAGGGGAACTATATCGCAAGCTTGACGGCGAACCCCTCGAGCGTCATCGGGGGAGCGAGTTCGGTCGGGACTGTGACACTCTCCGGTTCGGCGCAAGGAAGCGGACAGACTGTCAATCTGTCTTCCAATAACGCCGCCGCCATTGTGCCGACTTCCGTGCTTGTTCCAGCCGGGCAAACCTCGAAAACATTTACAATCACAACCGCCTCCGTTACGATTTCTCAGACAGTTACGATCACAGCTTCTACGATGATCTACGGAAATACGATGACAAAAACGATGTCATTCGTCGTCAACCCTACTGGATGCGGGGGAGGCGGCGCGATCACGATCAGTTCGATCGCTTTATCGCCAAACAATCTTGTCGGGGGGTTGGCAACGCAAGCGACTGTGACCTTGAGCGCGGTTGCACCTGCGGGAGGCTACACAATTAATCTGACTTGCACGGACAATGCAGCCGTGGCAGTAGGGCAAAACTCACCCTATGTCATCAATGCGACCCCGTTTCCGACTTCTACAATCGTTCCGGCGGGACAGACGACCTACAGCTTCTATTTAAACACGAGTACGGTGAACTATTCTCAGACTTTCACCGTGACAGCAAAGGACACAGGGAACACGACCACTGCAATTGTTGCGCTGACTCTGCTTCCAACGAATCTTAGAGCTACAGACTATTTGATGCCGAACATCCTGAAGCTCGTCTGGAACTCCAACTCCACCAATGGATACTACACTCTGGTGCGAAGCGTGATGGACACCAGCGCAATGACGCGCTCCCAATCTACGATCATCACGACAGTTCCTTCGTCCACAACAAATTACAATGACGCCTTCACCATTTCGAACGGAACGACTTATCTGTATGAACTTTACGATACAAACGCAACCCCGCCTGTGGTAGCGACGCTGATGTCCTCCGGGAAAAAGCTCTCTGCGGACATGGTAACCCCGCTATCCGATGGCGTTATCGACAATCAGACCGTAGACAGTCGACTTGATTTGAGATACTCAGCCATCCACTATCAGGATTACAATTTTTCCCCCAGCAACTATCGCGGCGGACTCTTTGCCGGGTTCGCGGCAGGATCCGATCAGTCGAAAGTCTCTCGCTCTTTTGTGAAGTTCAATATTTCCGCGCCTCCTGCAAACACTAGTTTTCGAGCTGGAGGGGTGAACCTCTACTTCACTGGAGCGCAGAACAATATGACCAACTATCCGGTCGGGTGTCAGGCGATCACGAACAGCTCCTGGACAGGCGCCAGTCTAGTTTGGACGCTCGCTCCGGCGGTGACGCCGGGAAGCGCAACTGCGATCAATAATTTCAGTTGGAACAAAACGACTCCTGCGCCGTCGTGGTCGGTCTTCAATTTGTCCAACGACATAAAGATCGCCGCTTTGAGGACAAAGTCGGGAGGAGAC
>JAYVOT010000445.1:0-6686 GCA_043757795.1 Chthonomonadaceae bacterium
TTTTCTTGAAAAGGAAACTGAGTCTCCCGAGCATCCGGATATTCCCGACGCCCGCGTCTACCGCTTTTTTGGGGATGCTGTCCAGCGTCGTTTTGTCCGCCCATTCGTTGAGTTTAATCGACTCGTTGTAGGCGTCGGAAAACTTCGAAAGGGCGGAATATTCGGTCGGATTGATGGTCAGCGCCTTGAAATCCGTGCTGTTGATGTTCTCGCAGGGGTTGTTGCCATCGGTTTCCAGACAGACGAATCGAACCCAGGGAATCTTTTCCAGACTTCCGTATTCCCATTTGATTCGAGCGGCTACGGCGTCGCAAATTCTCGTTCCGCTCGTTCCGAGTCCAATCACTAAGGTCTTCATTACATTTAGATCGTCCGGCATGTCTGTTCCAATTCTCCTGGCAAAAAATAGCGCGTTTTAGGCGATAACGATTCGGATGGGCGTCTTGAAGCGATCCGGCGGCAAGTCGGGGTTCGTTTGGACGTTGCCGGACAGCATCAATTCGTGATCGCCCGCGCCGAGTTCCATTCGGACGCCTTCTCCCTGCAAGCCGCTCAACTGCAGGTCGCCCTCCGTTGCAACAACGATTTTGTTTTTGATCAGTTCCAGCTTGCCGAGCAGAGCGGGAGGCGTTCCATCGCCCTCTTTTCCGATTTGAGTGTCGCCGTTTTGCAATCCATTAAATCTAGGTCCGATCAGTCTCGTGATCTGTCCGTCGTTCGTGAGCAACAAGTTTCTCTCGCCGACCTGCACGCTTGAAAGACGTTTTCCGCCTTTGAACATCGGCAAGACTTTCAGCGCGAAAAATGCGAGCAGTGCGAGTGCGATCAAGGCGACGAGGATTGCAAGTATGGAACGCACAGGCGAAGTCCCTACGTTCTTGAGATGCTCTTTGTGCCACAGCGAGCGGGTTCCCAGTTCGAGAGGGTTGGCTGAGAGCTGCTTGGGAAGAAGAATCACCGCATCAATTTTTCGCTGCAGCGGCTGATTTCCTATCGCGCCCTTTTTCACTTGATAGGTCAGAACTTCCCTTGGAAGTCTTGTAAAAAGTTTCAGCGCCTCCTGATAGGGAGCGGCATCGCTCCCTATCAGTCTGTCCGCCGCGCTCGGCAACTCCGGCATCTGACTGTGTTCCTCATTAACGAGCATCACGACGATGCAGTCCCTCCCGCTGTTCGGGCCGGTTTTGATTCTCTCGACAAGATCGACGATGCTGCGCTCCGTATCATGCCCGCCGTGAGATTCATGGCGCGGTGCGGTCGGCAACGGCAGGATCTCCTTTGCGATCTCCGCCTCGGAACTTCCTCTCAACGTGACGGGGTTGCGATAGTCCCAGACGGACATATCCCAGGAGGCGATGGAGCAGGCGTCGCCCTGAATCATGAGCTTCTCCGCAATGCTCGTCACAACCGAGCGCATGACGTCCGCCTGAACCGCGTCCTCGCCGAAGTGGCTCGTGTTGAAAGCGAAAACAAAATGGTATCTGCCATGTTCCATGTCGCTGCCTGCGTCTGAACAGGCGGTTCTCAAGCGTTGCATCAGGGCGTCAGCGGAGAGTTGAGTCACCGGACTTTGCGCTGAGGCGCGAATTAAGCAAGTACCGATGAACAAAAGCGTCAGGGCGAGTATCGAAACATAAACTCGATACGATTTCCAAATCGTCAAAACTGCCTCCCGGATACCTTGCAAGTAGGAAGTCCTCCATCGAGGACTGAGATGACGTTGGACTAGAGTCCGCGTCAGGAGTTGAGAAGTCCGCCTGCGCAGACTTGGAAAGCAAAGCAAATTTCTTTCAATCCGCGCACGCGGATTTATCAACTGATGTTACGCAGAGCTGACGACCAAATGATTTTTTCGAGAGCGCTTTTGAATACCATGACTAAAGTCATGACGCTCTGTCGTTTGCGTAACATGAGTTATCAATTCCTGCGGCGGACTGAATGTGTCGACTTTGAAGTCCGTCGCCTTCGCGCTGAGGAAGCGTCGCATTTCGTGCCGATGCAACTATTATACATCTTTTCAGCGCCTTTGATTCAGATACGAAACGCAGACAAAGTTATAGAAATTAAATGGTTGTCAACCGATTATCCTCAACTCCGGCAAGCCCGCCGGGAGTACTCCTGAACTTTCAGCCAGCGTCTGCATTTTTCTAAGAGCCATAATTCCAGTCTCTCCAAGGTCCTGAGTGAGGGGATTGACATAGAGTTCGACGTGTTGCCATAAAACTCCGTCGTCCAACTCTTGCGCGTATTTTCGCATGGTGACGCCGGCTTCATCACGGTGCGCATAAGAATATTCGATGGAATGCTGAAGAACGCTTGCAAAGCGAGCATGAACCTCTGCAGCCAGGGACAAACTCCCCAAAATTCCTCCTAACGGCACGACGCCCCCGGTCAGTTTCTCCCACGACTCGCCAAGGTCTTCCACAAGAGTCAAGTCCTCTTCCTCATAAGTGAATCGTCCTTCATGAATGACGACTCCAAAGTCCGCCTTTCCTGTGCGTATGGAGGGCATAATTTCTGAAAAAAGGGCTTGCGACACGATTCCCCGTCCAGGGTGCAGACATCGAAACAGGAGGTCTGCCGTGGTTTGCGCTCCCGGGCAGAGAACTCGTGAATTTGCATGCAATATTTTTGAACTTGCAGAGAGTAGAATTGGACCGACGCCGTATCCCATCGCCGCTCCGGCACGCAACGCTCCGAATCTATCCGAGAGGCGCAACGCCGCATGAAAACTCGCTTTAGAGTAGTCAAGCGCGCCCGCTTCAAGCTGTTCGTTCAGTTGCTGTACATCTAGAAGTCGTATCTCGAAATCCAGCCCTTGCAGGTCAATTTTACGATTTAGGATGGCGTGGAAGGCGAAAGTGTCGTTCGGGCAGGTAGAAATGCCAAGTTTGAGCTTCATACTGTACCCTTATGCGCTGAAGAGTTGTGCAACCGTTTCTTCAATTTTCTTCTGCACTGCAGTCAAAGCCTCATTCGTTTTCCAGTGGCTCTTGTCTCTATCCCCGGCTACATTCGAGATGCCCCGAATCATGAAGAGCGGGCGTCCGTAGTTTCGACAGGCAAGAGCCACTGCGAATCCCTCCATCTCCTCGCCTGCAATCTCTGGAAATTTCGCAGCTCTCGCGTTCGCTTCCGCCATGTTTCCGGAAGCGCTTGCGACGGAAAGGAAGGCTCCGATCAATTCGGTTGAATTGGGCGGAGTAGAAAGATCGAGAAAGTCGTAGGCGGGAGGCAGACCTGCTAGCGGTAGCCCCTGCGCCCAACCCATCTCTTCCGAACTCTGATGTTCGTCGCCGCTTCCCGCCCCTATCCCGAAACATCGCACTGAGGAGGCGCAAACGACGCTTCCGATAGGATATTTTTCGGGTTGGTAGGTTCCGGCTATTCCTGCTAATATGACAGCCGAATCGGAATCGTCTCTCGTCGATTGCGAAATCCGAAATCCCGCTCCCGCTCCCGCTGACGCCAATCCAAACCCGCATATCTCACTGTATCTCTTTTGTCTACCGTTATAATTCGTTGCAACGGATGTTTTCGCGGTATAGGAGAAGTCGGCAGGTTGATCTCCGAAGAGGCGCTTCGCCTCGAATAACGTGGGAGTCAATACTAATACGGAGTTAAAAAATTTGCGTTGCATGATATTCGATTATACCCAACTTGCTTAAGAGCCGTCTGCACCCGAGTTCATATGAAAATGCAGTTAGGAATGCTGGAAAATGGGACAAATAATAATAATTACTTGAACTATATGGAAAGTATGCACGTCACTATCTAAAGTTGCATTAGGATTTGACACCGGATGCAACCTGTACGAAATCGATTTTCCTAAGACATCCGTGGAGGACGCTATGAAATTGCCTTGCAGCGAACACTCTCCTACGACTGCCGAACCTTTGCAAACCATTTGCAAACCGGATACGCAGAGTAAGACTCTCTCCCGCACTCTCGCACAGACGCGATCCCGTTCAAATCTCAACTGTAGACGCGCTCTTTTTGCAACAGGACTCGTTGCCGCTGCGGCTCTCCTAAATGAGGAGACGCCGGCTTTAGCGCAAGCGGCAGGAGGTTATGACCCGACCGCTACCTGGAAAAACGCCTCCTTGCGCCTTGTTCGTCGCATCACGTTGGGGTTGAATGCGGAAGAAGCGGCGCTGGCGAAAAAACTCGGGTATTCCGGTTATCTGGACTATCACCTCAAACCCGCCGTCATCGATGACAGCGTAGCGGACGCTTACGTTGCGTCGAACTACGCGACTCTTACGATGACTCCCAAGCAATTGCTCGACATCGAAGGAACCATGGGGAAAGGCGGAACCGTCAATCGCGAACTGACCGACGCGACTCTGTTCCGAAGCGCTTTCTCAAAGCGCCAACTCTATCAACGGATGGTCGAGTTTTGGAACGATCACTTCAATATCGATATACATAAGGTTGGAGTTTTGAAAACTGGCGATGACCTCAGCGTCGCCCGCACGCATGCACTGGGAACTTTCCCGGACATATTGCTTGCGAGCGCCATGAGTCCTGCCATGCTTCTCTCATTGGACAACGCGCACAGCGTCAAGGCTCATCCGAATCAGAACTACGCGCGAGAACTCATGGAGTTGCACACGCTCTCCGTGAATGGCGGATACACGCAACAGGACGTTGTCGAAGTGGCGAGGTGCTTCACAGGATGGAGAGTCCATTCCGATTCGACGAAACCGGAATACGGGACCTTTTATTTCGACGCAAAGAATCACGACAACGGCAAGAAAATCGTTCTGGGAACTCCTATTCCGGAGAACGGCGGCGTAAACGACGGCATACTCGTGTTGAAACTGCTGGCAAATAACCAGAACACTGCGAAATTCATCTCGACGAAGATGACGAAATGGCTGCTGAGTTCCGCCCCGACTGTCGCAACGATTGACGCGGTCGCAAAAGTTTATCTCAACACAGGGGGCGACATCCCCTCCATGATTCGCGAGATTCTCAAGCAGTCCAACCTCGTGAAAGCGCCCGCGAAGTATAAACGGCCCTCGCACCTCGTCTCTTCCTCGATACGCGCCACCGGCGCAACCGTCTCCGATTGGGGCTCAATTCGCAATTCTCTTTCGAATATGGGGCAATCACTTTTCAATTGGGCGCCGCCGAACGGCTATCCGGATGCGATGCCATTCTGGGCGGGACTAGTTCTGCCGAGGTGGGACTTCGCCGCCAAATTGGCGCAGAACGCGCTTGGCGCTAAAATCCATCTCGATGTCGCTGTGCTGGTGAATGCGAAAACGCCGGATAAGATCGCACAGTTGATCGACGAGGCGCTGTTTGCGGGCGAGATGCCTCCCAGGACTTTCGCCGACGTAAAAGCCTGGCTCAAGCCGGAGAAAACCGGCGCTGCCGTCTCTGAGGGAACCATTCGCGAAGCGGTCGCGTTGGCGCTTTCCTCCCTTAATTTCCAATGGTACTGACTGTGAGAGGAGTTTGAAACTATGAGTAATCTGAAAGACAACGGCTGCTCGGAGTACAACGCTCTCACGCGGCGGCAACTGATAAAGGGTGCGGCGGGAATCGCGACTCTGGCCGGGACTCTTCCCTGGATTCCGCAGGTCGCCTACGCGCAGAGCCAAAATTCGAGCCGGGATGTGCTTGTTTCAATTTATCAACGCGGAGGAGCGGACGGTCTCTCGCTCTGCGCCCCTTTCGGGGATCCGGACTACTATGCTACGGGAGTTCGCCCTACCATCGCGATTCCTCGTCCGGATTCGAGCAGCCTTCACAAAGGGCTGAATCTGGATGGCTTTTTCGCTCTGCCGGAGGCGATGGCGGGGCTTCTTCCCGCCTACGATGCGAAGAACTTGCTGGTCGTTCATGCGACAGGCTCAGTCGATCCGACTCGATCTCACTTCGACGCACAACACTATATGGAGGCGGGAATTCCTGAGGACAACTCGGTGACGACGGGATGGTTGGGGCGACACCTCGCAACAGCGGCTCCGCTGGTACCCTCTTCTCCGCTACGCGCTCTCAGCCTGGGATACAATGTTCCATTAACGCTCACAGGCGGAGATAAAACGTTGCCGATTCCAAGTCCTGGGAACTTCGGACTGTACGGAACTGCAAGAACAGAGGTTGCGAGAGAAGGTTGGTTGCGAGCGGACTACGATCAGGGAAACGACCCGGTGAAATCCGCCGCGGACAATACCCTCAGCACCATCGCACTCCTAAAGAAGATAGACTTCGCGAACTATAAACCTGCCGGCGGCGCGGTCTATCCGAACAATTCCTTCGGAAACGCGCTGAAGGCGGCGGCCGCGCTCATCAAAGCGCAGGTGGGGGTCGAGGCGATTCACATCGACATCGGAGGTTGGGACACGCATAGCGGGGAGAATCCGCTGGTCGGCTATCTCGCCAACCTCATGAAAACGTTCGGCGACGGCATAGGGGCGTTTCATGCGGATATCTTCGGCGGAAACGTGAAGGATGTGACTCTCGTGACGATGTCGGAGTTCGGCAGGAACGTGCGCGAGAACGCAAGCGGCGGAACCGATCATGGACATGGGAACTGCATGTTCGTGATGGGCGGAAAGGTTGCAGGCGGTCGAACGATCTCGAAATGGCCCGGTCTGCATCAGGACAAGCTCTACCAAGGGCAAGACCTGCAGGTCACGATAGATCATCGGGACATCCTTGCCGAGATCGTT
>JAYVOT010000446.1:0-6685 GCA_043757795.1 Chthonomonadaceae bacterium
AAACGAACCCGCTTGCCGAGCTTGTCTCGAAACGAAGGGTTTCCGCTCTCGGTCCCGGAGGTCTGTCGCGACAGAGCGCCAAGCTCGAAGTTCGAGACGTTCACGAATCTCACTATGGACGAATTTGCCCGATTGAAACGCCTGAAGGCCCGAACATCGGACTGATCGGCGCATTGGCGGTCTATGCTCAGATCGACACTTACGGCTTCATTCAGACCCCTTACCGAAAGGTCATCAAAGGAGTTGTTTCGGACGAGTTGGAGTGGATGACTGCAGATATCGATCATCGATACTATATAGCGCCTGCAAACCTGAAACTTGACGAGCACAACCGTTTCGTCGATCTCGAAGTCCAAGTGCGACACGAAGGCTCCTATCCTCGCGTCAAACCGACAAAAGTCGAATACATGGACATCGCCCCGGTTCAGATCATCTCGATCGCAACCGCGATGATACCCTTTATCGAGAATGACGAAGCGACTCGCGCCCTCATGGGAGCGAACATGCAACGACAGGCAGTCCCGACCCTTCGTCCGGACGCGCCAATCGTCAAAACGGGAATGGAACGTCGCGCCGCAAGAGACTCTGGAGCCGTCATCGTTTCGCGCAGAAGCGGCGTCGTCACTCGAGTCACCGCCGATCAGGTGGATGTCACAAGCGAAGAGGGCAGAGTCGATTGCTACCGACTCATCAACCTGCTTCGATCCAACAACACAACCTGTATTACGCAAAAACCGATTGTCAATAAGGGGCAAAGAGTCCGACAGGGACAAGTGTTGACTGATGGTCCTTGCACCGATCAAGGCGAACTTGCGCTGGGGCAGAACGTTCTAGTCGCCTTCATGCCCTGGGGCGGATACAACTACGAAGACGCGATCCTCCTCTCTCAAAGACTCGTGAAAGACGACGTTTTCACTTCGATTCACCTCGAAGAATTCGACATTGAGGCGCGAGACACCAAATTGGGACCGGAAGAGATCACTCGCGATATTCCCAATATCGGCGAAGACATGCTCAAAGACCTCAACGAAGAAGGAGTGATCCGAATCGGAGCGGAGGTTCGACCGGAAGACATTCTCGTCGGCAAGGTCGCGCCGAAGGGTCAGGGAGAACTCACTGCTGAAGAGAGACTCATCATAGCGATCTTCGGGAAACGCGCCGAAGAGACAAGAGACGTCTCCCTGCGAGTTCCGCACGGCAACGGCGGGCGCGTGGTGGATGTGAAGCTCTTCAGTCGATTCAAGTATCAGGGATCTAAAGATAGACGCATCTACAACTTCTGCAAACGCCCGGATGCCAATATGAGAGATTCGGAAGACGGAGAGTTGTTGCGCCTGCAAGCCGATGAACTGACGCCGGGCGTCAACATGCTCGTCCGAGTCTTCCTCGCCCAAAAGCGAAAGATAATGGAAGGCGACAAAATGGCGGGACGGCACGGAAACAAGGGAGTCATCTCTAAAATCCTGCCGCAAGAAGATATGCCGTTCCTTCCTGACGGAACCCCGGTGGACATCGTTCTGAATCCCCTCGGAGTTCCTTCCCGAATGAACATCGGGCAGATACTTGAGACTCACCTCGGTTACGTCGGACATAACCTGGATTGCACATTCGTAAATCCTGCTTTCGAGGCATCGACCGAACATGAGATCATTGGCGAGATGGAACGACTTTCGATCCATTTCAGACAAAAAGTTCTCGAGAACTACGTGAACAGCGAACTTCAACTCGGACTGCAGTTCACGCCGAACGCATCGCCGGAAATGATGCTTGAGGAGATAAAAACCACTCTCGAAGCGCTTCCTGCGGAGCGATTGGAACGAATCAGCCAGATCGTGGCGGCCCCCCCGATTATCTCGTCGGTTCAACGAGAATTGGCGGCGGGCAACGGAGACGGCAAAGCGCTCATCGCGCCCCTTGAGCCGATGCCGGTCACGGGAATCCCTGTCGAGGGGATAGTCGCGATTATTGACAACATCGCGAAAAACTCCTGGGCGCGGTCAGGCTTCGATCCACATACCGGAAAAACCGTTCTCCGGAACGGACTTACCGGAGAGACCTTCGATATGCCGGTCACTGTCGGCATAATCTATATGCTGAAACTGCATCACCTTGTCGATGACAAGATTCATGCTCGCTCGACTGGTCCCTACTCGCTTGTCACCCAGCAACCGCTGGGAGGAAAGGCGCAGTTCGGAGGACAGAGATTCGGAGAGATGGAAGTCTGGGCGTTAGAGGCTTACGGAGCCGCCTATACCCTGCAAGAGATCCTCACGATCAAGTCTGATGACGTTCTGGGACGTGTCAAAACGTACGAATCTATCGTTAAAGGGGACAACATCCTCGAACCGGGAGTGCCGGAATCATTTAAAATCCTTGTGAACGAACTTCAGAGCCTCGCGCTCAAGGTAACCGTTCTCGACGAACAGGATCGAGAGATCGATCTGCGAGACCGAGATGACGACATCAACCCGAACGAAGATCCCTCGAAAGCCGCAGCAAGGCGGCAACAGAAGGCGTTGAAACTCACTGGAGACGATGACCTGCCTTAAAAAGTTGCCTTGAAAGTCCCGCGCCACCCGCTGTTAGAGACGCTTATGCGCTTCAAATCGCTGTAGAAAGCGTCTCTAATGATCCAATCGGCGGGTGGCGATTTTGCCGTCTGTTCGCGTTTACCTCAATTGAGAGACTCGATTCATGCGAATTCTTTTTAAAGCTCGTTGTCGTTGCTACTAAAAAATGACGAAAGCAAACGGAAGCTCAAAGAATCGACCTCGAAACATTTGGGAGGAGAAAATATAAAATGGCAGATGCCAGCACGTTTTCCAAAATTCGTATAGGGATTGCCTCCCCCGACGAAATCCGATCATGGTCTTACGGTGAGATCAAAAAACCTGAAACCATCAACTACAGAACGTTCCGCCCTGAGCGTGACGGGCTGTTTTGCGAGCGTATTTTTGGACCTGTCCGAGATTGGGAGTGCCATTGCGGACGATATAAAAAGGTTAAATATAAAGGAATTATCTGCGAGCGTTGCGGCGTTGAAGTGACCCGCAGCAAAGTGCGTCGCGAGCGAATGGGGCATATCGAATTGGCTGCTCCTGTCTGCCATATCTGGTATCTCAAGGGAGTTCCTAGCCCTCTGGCCTTAATTCTCGACATCACGCCTCGCCCCCTTGAGAAAGTGCTCTATTTCGCGTCCTACATCGTCACCTATGTGGATCGCGGACGAATCAATCAGAGCTTGAGCGACATTCAATCGGCGGTTCAGATCGAAGTCGAAGACATCATGGCGGATAAGAGTCAGATCGCTGACCGGCTTGCGCGTGAGTTCAACAAAGAAGTCAAAGACCATGAGGCTGAAGTCGAAGCTGCGGACGCAGCGGAAGCCGAAGCTCTAGAAGCGGGTCCCTTGCCGGCTCCCGTCGAAGGCGAAGAAGAAGAGTACATTCCTCCAAGACCCGTAACCTGGGATGAAGACGTGCTCGCTCAGAAGCAGGCCTACCTCATCGAGCGAATCAAACAGGAAGAGAAAGACTCTCAGGATCGTATCGACGAAATGGCGCAATCTCTCATCCTCCTTGAAAAGGTTGAGAAAAAACAACTTATCACAGAGGATCAGTACCGCGCTATCGAAAGACTGCTCGAGGTCATGACCCGAAGACTTGAATCCGACTGGGACGAGGCGTTTCAGGCGGGACTCGGCGGAGTGGCAGTCAAAAAACTGCTCGAAGAGGTCGATCTTGAAAAGTTGTCTCGCGAACTGAGAAACGACATCGCCAACACGCAGGGTCCTAAAAGGATTCGCGCGATCAAGCGACTGGAAATTTCCGAGGCTTTTATCGCTTCGAAGGCGAGACCGGAGTGGATGATTCTGGATGCGGTTCCGGTGATTTCGCCGGAGTTGCGCCCGATGGTGCAGCTGGACGGCGGACGCTTTGCGACGTCCGACCTGAACGACCTGTATCGACGAATCATCAACCGAAACAATCGACTAAAGAAAATCACCGAGATCCGCGCCCCTGAAAGCATCGTCAACCATGAGAAACGACTGCTTCAGGAGGCGGTTGACGCGCTTATCGACAACGGACGACGAACTCGGCCGGTAGTCGGATCGAACAACCGCGCCCTCAAGTCGCTTTCCGATATGCTCAAAGGCAAAGAAGGGCGCTTCCGAAAGAACCTTCTCGGAAAACGAGTCGACTACTCCGGGCGTTCCGTCATCGTCGTGGGTCCTCACTTGAAACTACATCAATGCGGACTGCCTAAAGAGATGGCGCTTGAACTTTTCAAACCGTTCGTCATGAAGACGCTCGTTGAGAGAGGCTACACCGGAAACATCAAAACTGCGAAACGCATGATCGACAAGATGCGCCCGGAAGTCTGGGACGCGCTCGAAGAAGTCATCCGTGAGCATCCTGTGCTGTTGAACCGCGCCCCCACCCTCCATAGACTTGGAATTCAGGCTTTCGAGCCGATCCTGGTCGACGGCAAGGCGATTCAGGTTCATCCGCTCGTTTGCCACGCATTCAACGCAGACTTCGACGGCGATCAAATGGCGGTTCACGTGCCGCTCTCCGCATACGCACAGGCGGAAGCCCGTATTCTTATGCTCGCCTCGCACAACCTGTTCAGCCCTTCAAACGGAGGGCCGATCGTTGCCCCGGTTCAGGACATCGTTCTCGGCAACTACTACCTGACGATGATGTATGACAAAACCGAGGACGAGAAGCCGCACGACCACGTGTTCGCGAACCCTGAGGAGGCGATGCTCGCCTTTGAACTTGGCGAACTAGACATGCACGACCCGATTCGGGTTAGACTCGCTTACAGAGTCGACATGGAAGCGGAGACGAAATCGGAGATCAAGATATTCGGGCTTGACAGCTCTCAGCCGGACGGCTTCTATCGCAAACCGGACGGGGCTATCGACTATGACCGATTTACGACCGTCGGCAGACTGCTTTTCAATCAGATCCTCCCGGATCGAATGCGATACAGCCAGAAATACTTGACGACGACGCTTAAGAAGAAGGCGATTTCAGACGTTATCTCGGATGTCTATGAGACGCATGGCAAAGAATGCACCATCAACTTTCTGGACGACCTGAAGGCGATGGGCTTTAAATACGCCACAAAAGCCGGCATCACCATCGCGATGACGGATATGGACGTTCCCGGGGCGCGAGACGGAATCATCAAGTTCGCAGAAGATGAAGTCAAGAAAGCCAATCAGCAGTACAACCGAGGCGCATTGACGGAAGGCGAGCGAAAATCCAGAGTTTTGAACTTGTGGATCGAAGCTTCTGAAAAGGTCGCAAACGCGATCATGGACGGAATCAACCAGTACAACCCGATCTCGATCATTACTGACTCTGGCGCCCGAGGCTCTAAAAAGCAGTTGACTCAGCTCTCCGGAATGCGAGGTTTGATGACAAACCCGTTCGGCGGACTGATTGAAGACCTTCCGATCAAGTCGAACTTCCACGAAGGCTTGAACGTTCTGGAGTTCTTCGTCTCTACTCACGGTGCGCGAAAAGGAATGGCGGACACCGCCCTCCGAACCGCAGACGCCGGATACCTCACCCGCCGACTTGTGGATGTGGCGCAGGACGTAATCATTCGGGATACGGACTGCATCGATCCGGGCAAGGCTATTCCCGGTGTCGTAGTGCAGGAGTTGCTCGAAAACGGCGACGCTCTGGAAAAGATCAGTGAAAGAGTCAAAGGACGCTACCCTGTCACGGACATCCTCAATCCGCTCACAGGAGAGGTCATCGTTCAAGCGAACAGCGATATCGAAGACGTGCTAGCGAGACAACTCGACGACTTCAGAATCGCCATCGACGACATTCTTTCCTTCGAAACCGGAGAAGTTCTATTTAAGAAAGACGACGCGCTCACGGTCAAAGACGCACAGACTCTATTGGGCAAGGAAGTTGTTCTCGCGAATAAACTCTGCGTCTGTTTAGATGATTTGATCGCTGTAGACGACGGCAGAATTCTGAAAAAGAAGGGCGACTCTCTCAGCGCGAAAGCCGCTTTTGAACTCATGGTTCGAAAAGTGAATCGAAAAAGTCACACAGTCGCCGCGACTTCCATTGCCGAGTTTGTCAACGTCAAAAAAGCGGACAACATGTACGATGTCACTATCTCCATGAAGATCACGGTACGCTCTGTGCTTACCTGTGAACTTCGTCAGGGAGTCTGCGCGAAGTGTTACGGCAGAGACCTTGCGACAGGAAGACTAGTAGACATCGGCGTCGCAACTGGAATTATTGCGGCGCAGTCCATTGGCGAGCCGGGAACTCAGCTTACCATGCGTACCTTCCACACCGGAGGAGTTGCAGGAAAGTACTTGACCGGAGTTGCAAACGTCAAGCAAAAACGACAAAGCACGCTGCGAGAGTTGCATCAGGACATTCAAACCGGTATCGTCAAACTTGACGAGGCGGAAGGAACCGAGCGGGAAAGAGTTCGTTCGATTCAAGCGGTTATGAAGGTGCTTGAAGATCAGGTGAGCGGACTCCTGCGGGTTGTAGAGCTCTTCGAGGCTCGAAAGCCGAAGGGCCAGGCCATAGCATCCGAGCACTCGGGCACCGTGGCCGCAATCGAGGCAAAGGGTCTCAGAAACATCGTGCTGCATGTTCCGATGGAACTTGACGACACGCTGCCGCACTACGGGCTG
>JAYVOT010000447.1:0-6672 GCA_043757795.1 Chthonomonadaceae bacterium
AATAATAGTAAATTACTGATACATCTACGGTAATTTCGTAATTTGACTGGGCGAAAGGCGCTAATTAAAATATAATGACGGGTAATTTTGCTCGGTAGTTGAATTGGTACAGGTAATTTTCGGAGTATTTTCAAATTATCTTTAGCCAATGAATCAGTTTGATTTGAACATTCGACTAATGATTGGAGAGTTTGCAAATGCCGTATTTGATTGGCGTTGACATCGGAACCAGCGGAACAAAAACGATTCTCATCGATGTTGCAGGCCGCGTTCTCGCTCATGCGCTACAGGAATACCCACTCTTTACGCCAAAACCTCTCTGGAGCGAACAAAACCCGCAAGACTGGTGGACAGCTACATGCGCCACAATTAAATCCGTTATCGAAAAATCCGGGGTCGACGTTCGTGAAATCAAGGGAGTGGGGCTGTCCGGTCAGATGCACGGCTCTGTTTTCTTGGATGACAACGACGATGTGTTGCGACCTGCCCTGCTCTGGAACGACCAACGCACTCAAGCGGAATGCGATTGGATAACGAATACTGTCGGCAGAGACAAGATCGTCGATCTCATCTCCAACCCGGTATTGACCGGCTTCACAGCCGGAAAAATCATCTGGTTGAAAAATCACGAGCCTGAACTCTATGCCAGAGTCAAAAAGGTACTGCTTCCAAAAGATTATATTCGATTGAAACTGACAGGAGAGTATGCAACGGAGGTCTCTGACGCATCCGGAACGGCGCTCTTCGACGTAAAACGTCGAAAGTGGTCGGAGGAGATGCTAAGTTGCATTGGGATACCCTTTGAGTGGATGCCGAAATCCTATGAGTCGGTCGAAATCTCCGGAAGAATCACGAACGAGGCGGCAAAGCTGACCGGCTTATTTCCCGGAACTCCCGTGGTCGGAGGAGGGGGCGATCAGGCGGCAGGAGCCATAGGAAACGGAATCGTCGAAACCGGGATCGTCTCTTCCACAGTCGGAACCTCAGGAGTGGTCTTCGCTTTTAGCGACGAGCCGAAAGTCGATCCTCTCCTTCGCCTTCACACTTTCTGCCATGCAGTGCCAGGCAAATGGCACTTGATGGGCGTGATGCTCTCGGCAGGCGGCTCTTTGCAATGGTATCGAGATGCTTACTGCCAACCGGAAAAAGTCGTCGCAACGGCGCTTAAGAAAGATCCGTACGAAATAATATGCGAAGAGGCCGCCGCCGTTCCTGCGGGAAGCGAGGGACTCATCTTCCTGCCCTACCTTACCGGCGAACGCACTCCCTACCCCGACTCAAACGCGAGAGGCGTGTTGTTCGGCTTGACGCGAAGAAGCGATCGCGCTCACGTCGCACGGGCTGTTCTGGAAGGCGTCGCTTACGGGCTGTATGATTCGCTCAAGATCATGCAGGAGTTGGAAGTGCCCATCAATCAAGTACGAGCTTCCGGGGGGGGAGCGAGAAGCGAGATTTGGCGACAGATTCAAGCGGATATCACAGGGCAAACTCATGTAACAATCAATGTTGACGAGGGTCCTGCTTTAGGCGTCGCTCTTTTAGCAGGCGTTGGAACCGGAATGTATGCGTCGGTGGAGGAGGCTTGCAGAATCGCCATTCAAGTTAAATCATCGACCGAAGCGATTGCAAGCAATCATGCTAAGTACGAAGAGTTCCATAAAGTTTATCAGTCGCTGTACGCCCATTTGAAAGAGGATTTCGCAGCTGTGGCGAAACTGGTCTGAACCTATAATAGTAGAACTTGCCAGACTGCAAGTCAATCGAAAAACGGAGAAACGTATGTCATTGAACTGGAATCGACGAGAGTTTTTGCAACGTACCGTAGTCGCAGGCGGCGTAGCGGCGCTTTCCGGCAATTTGCAAGCGCAAACAAAAAGTCCCAATGAAAAGCTAAACATCGGGATTATCGGAGTCGCGAATCGGGGCGGAGACAACCTTTTCGGAGTTCAGGGAGAAAACATCGTCGCGCTCTGCGACATAGACGACAGTTACCTGGCAGAGGCGAAGATGCGATTTCCGAAAGCGGAGACTTTCAACGACTACCGAAAGATGTTGGAACGAAAAGACCTGGATGCAGTGGTCGTCAGCACGCCGGATCACAATCATGCTCCCGCTACCGCTCTCGCTCTGCACAAGGGACATCATGTCTATTGTGAAAAGCCGCTGGCTCACACAGTCTATGAGGCGCGCAAAATCTCTGAACTCTCAAAAAAAATGAAGCGCGTCACGCAGATGGGAACTCAAATTCACGCTACGAGCAACTATCGAAGAGTGGTGGAGATGATTCAGGCCGGAGCCATCGGACCTGTCCGCGAAGTTCACTCCTGGTCAGATAAAAAGTGGGTAGGCAAGGAGGCGACTCGACTTGGCTCTCCTATTCCGCAGAATATTCACTGGGACATCTGGTTGGGGCCGGCAAAAATCCAGAGTTTCAATCCGGATGTCTTGCCTGCAAACTGGCGAGGATATTGGGAGTTCGGCAACGGAACTCTGGGAGACATGGCATGCCATCACATGGATTTGCCGTTTTGGGCGTTGAAACTACGTCACCCGAATAGAATCGCAGCGGAGGGTCCTCCGGTTCATCCTCTCATTACTCCGGATTGGTTGATCGTTCACTATGATTTTCCCGAACGTGACGGGATGCCCCCGATTAAGATGCACTGGTATAACGGCGGAAAACGTCCTGAACTTTTCGCTCAGGGGAAGCTGCCGCAATGGGGCGACGGCAACCTCTTCATCGGAGACAAGGGAATGCTTTTGGCGGATTACGACCGAAACATCCTCTTGCCGGAAGAGGATTTCAAAGATTACAAAGCCCCTCCTCCCTCGATTCCAGACTCCATAGGGCATCAGAAAGAATGGATAGAAGCCTGTAAAAGCGGAGGAGCGACTACCTGCAACTTTGACTATTCAGGGGCGCTTTCGGAGGCTGTCCTCTTAGGATGCGTCGCCTATCGTGCGGGAGAACCCCTGGAGTGGGATGCCAAAAACCTCAAAGTTTTAAATCACTCGAATGCGAACTCTCTGATCCGTACGCCTTATCGAAGAGGATGGAGCCTATAGGGAAACCTCTGGAAAAGACGTTCGGCGTTGAGCGTTAATTGCGCCCCCCAAATCTTTCGCGGTCGTGCCCCCGTCGCTCCACGCCGCCAACAATTTTGAGGAGGAGAGTGCGTCTGCAGAAATTTTTTTCTCGCAAGACACCCTGTCTTATCAAAATAACGCACTCTCAGATGGCGCATTTGAAAAGCGGCTTGTCCGATTGGACTTTTTACAATGATGAGATATTTTGTAGCTGTCCGAAGGTTTGTCTCGCCGAAGACGTTACAGCGAAAAAGCTCTGCCCGTCGTGAGGATTGACAACGATGCGGTTCATATCATCGTTCTAATGCAAAGCCTCGTAAAAAGAGTAAAACGTGCGTCGAAATATTCTTTCCGTGAGCGCATGAAAGGGTCCGACATATGACAGCGAGCGTAAAACTGGGGATTTCGAGTTATTCCTATTGGCATTTCAAAGAGGAGCTAGTCCCGATCGAGTATGTTATTGAGCAAGCGAGCGGTTTGGGAGTGCAGGGCGTGGAAATACTTCATCGGCAAATGGAGAGCGAAGAAGCGTCTTATCTTCAAAAATTGAAACGGTGCGCTTTCTTGAATGGCGTCGATCTGATCGGACTTTCCATCCATCAGAATTTCGTCTCGCCGGACGCTGAATATAAGCGAGAACAGATCGAACATACCTTACGTTGCATTGAGATCGCATATCAACTTGGAATACCCTCAATCAGGCTCAATTCGGGTCGTTGGAACACCGTCAAGTCTTTCGATGAATTGATGACGCTTCGGGGCGATGAACCTCCGCTTCCGGGTTTCGCGGAAGACGATGCGTTTCGGTGGTGTCAAGAGTGTATCGAGGCTTGTTTGCCGAAGGCGGAAGAGTGCGGAGTATTGTTGGCGCTTGAGAATCATTGGGGACTTACAAGGGAGCCTGAGGGCGTGTTGCGAATCGTCGAAGCGGTGAACTCTCCCTGGTTGCAAGTTTTAATGGATACCGGCAACTTTCTTGAAGCGCCATATAGCAAGCTCGAAAAAATGGCGCCAAGAGCGGTTTATGTTCACGCCAAAACCTACTACGGAGGCGGCGAATGGTACACCCTGGACATCGACTATCGCAAGGTTGCAAAAATCCTTGCAAAAGCGGGATTCAACGGCTATCTGGCGCTTGAGTTTGAGGGCAAAGAGTCGGCGGAAACGGGAGTTCCAAAGTCCATCGCGATGTTGCGAGAGGCGTTTGCGAACTACTCCAGTCTTATTGAACAGGAGCGGACGCAGTGAAAAACGCTCTTTTGTCAGGTTTTCCGCTTCTCATGTTTTTGCCTATTCTCTTTGCGCTCCCAAATAAGTTGGAAGGCGAGACGCTTCCCGGCGTCAAGCGAGTTCTTTTTCTAGGCGACAGCATCACTTATAGCGGACAGTACGTTGAATATATCGAGTTGATCTTCAGAACGAAGTTTCCGAATCGAAAAATTGAATTCATCAATGCTGGCTTGCCGAGTGAGACCTGTTGCGGTCTCTCGGAGCCGAATCATGCCGGCGGCGCATTTCCGCGCCCCAACGTTCAGGACAGACTTGTTCGCGCCCTTGAATTGACTAAACCGGATCTTGTTGTCGCCTGTTACGGCATGAACGACGGCATCTACTATCCATTCAGCGAAGAACGTTTCGATAAGTTCAAACAAGGAGTTCGGCTCATAAAAAGTCGAGTAGAGAAAGCGCATGCCGAACTTCTGCTCCTAACGCCTCCCGTTTTCGATCCGGTTCCCATTGCATCAAGCGTCTTTCCGATAGGTAGAGAGGCGTACGGCTCCGATCACCCTTATGACAACTATGACGATGCGCTCGCAAAATATTCTCAGTGGCTTATCGCTCAAAAGCGGTCGGGATGGCACGTGATCGACATCCATACGCCGATGAAAAACTATCTGAACTCGGAACGTGCCCGCAATCCCGATTTCAAATTTGCAAACGACGGCGTACACCTAAACGATGAGGGACATTGGATGATCGCAGAGCGGATTTTGTCGACTTGGAAGATTCCCGCTCCAACTCAAACGTTTCAAGCGCTGCGAAATAGCGCGAAACAAGAATCTAAAGTTGCAAAACTGATTGAGATCGTTCATCAGCGTCAAACGCTCCTCAAAGACTCCTGGCTCACGGAAATAGGGCATAAACGCCCCGGTATGAATCGCGGCTTGCCCATCGCAGAAGCGCTTTTGGAGGCGGAGAAATTGGATAGGTCTCTCGAAACGGAAAGCGTTGACAGATAAATGGGTTTTTAACTTTTCAATGAAAATTTGAAAAATGGTCGTCTCAATTTCGTTTTACTATCTCATGTTGCGCAATCGACAAATCCGGGCGCTGAAAGCGCCCGGATATCTCACGTAGCCAATTTCTCCGCTCGCTTTATGTCCATCTTCCGCACAAGGCAGTATGAGGCGCTGTTTAGAATGATATTAAAATCTTAGTTTCCGGTTTTTGTCTTCAGATACGCCGTTGTGGCCTGAAAATTCCCAAGTTCAGCTATGTTCAGCGGCGTCTTTCCCTGATTATCTTTCGCGTTGAGATCAGCGCCGGCTTGGGCGAGAAGCTCTATGACCGCCGTGAAGTCTCTCTGAGCAGCTTTGTGAGCCGGAGTTTCTCCCTCTTTGTCTTTTGCTTTAACATCAGCTCGATGCTGTAGAAGCAGTTTAACGACCTTTTCTTTTCCTGCATAGGCTGCACGATGGAGGGATGTCGTGCCAAAATTATCTCGAAGATTCACATCGACTCCCTTTTCCAGAAAGTAGTCCACGATCTCCGCGTATCCGTTTTGTCCCGCCAACATCAAAGCAGGCATTCCGTCGTTGTCCGTAGCTTTCAGATCCGCTTTGCGACTCAGCAGAAGATCAATGGAAGCGAGCCGTCCTTCATTCGCCGCTCGATGCAACGGGGTCGTGCCGAAACCATCGTGTCGATTGACATCCGCGCCCTTCGAAATAAAAAGGTCAATGACGTCATTATGCCCGGTTTTCGCGGCATAGTGCAAAGGAGTCGCTTTAATTTTGTCTTCGGAGTTCACAAGAGCATGCCGTTCTATTAGAAGGGCGGCAAGGTCGGCATTTCCGGTAGCCGAGGAGTGATGAAGCGCCGTCATCCCCTCTTCATCTTTCGCCTCTATATTGGCTTTATGATCCAAAAGAGTTTTCGCGGCGGGAACGTTCCCGCTCTCCGCCGTCAGCATCAATGGAGTTATGCCTTTTCCATTTGGGAGATCGACGCTAACCCCTTGATCCAATAGTTTGCCGATGACTTCAGTCAATCCGTTTTTCGCCGCTCTATGCAACAGACTCAAGTCATCTTTGCCGACATGATTCGGATTTGACTTAGGCAGAAGCGTTAGTGCATTCTCCTCTTGACCAGCGTCCATAACGATCTCAAGCGGGGTTCTTCCATCGCTTCCGGTCGCCTGCGCGTCCGCATTCTTGGCAAGAAGCAGTTCAATCACATCTTTTCGACCCGCAAGAGCCGCTACGATAAGAGGAGAATCACCGGCGTCATTTCGACGATTCACTTGTTCAGGAGAGGATTCAATCGTCTCTTTGACCAACTTCAAATCGCCGTTTCTAATTTCGA
>JAYVOT010000448.1:0-1832 GCA_043757795.1 Chthonomonadaceae bacterium
CAGGGCGATCACGGCTCCAGAATGAATCTTGATTGGGACAGCGTTTCGAAAACTGATCTTCGCGAGCCGTTCTCGATTCTTAATGCCTACCTCGTCCCCAAAAAAATGGAGAAGCGGCTATACGAAACGATCACTCCCGTGAATACGTTCCGGATTTTACTTTCCAGCATCTTCAATGAAAATCACTCTTTGTTGCCGGATCGAAATTTCTTCTGCAGCCCGACTTTCGGCGATTCCGTTTTAGAAGTTACCGGATCGATTAACAGGAAGCCGGGTGAACAACCGTCGGTTGTTCCATCAGATTCAGCGTTCGCGCCTCCGGTGAGGAATAAAAGATAAGAAATCGTTCAGTCGCTCTCTCGAATGAGAAGAGGGGAGAGGAAAATTATTCGTCAGTTTTTCTCGCCAGTTGCGGGTAGGGCGCTTTGTCGACTTCGTGAAGAGAACTCCAGATAACTTTATCAAGAGTCTCCGGATCGGCTCTATCAGGTCCGCTCCAGTCGAGTGCGAGCGATTTTTTCGTCCAGAACAGTTCCGCCCCTTGCATCATCCGAAGAGGCGGATTCATCTCGTCCAATACGATCCGATTGGGAACGACTTTATAGGAAGAAAAGTCCGGGGTGTTTGAAAAACAGTCTCTAAGAGGCGGCGTCAGCGCGTCGAAGCGATTCATCGGATCTAGTCCGAGCATTAGTTCGATCGAACGAATCATAGAGACGGTGTTGCTGAGTTCATGATCGACGATCTTGCGTTTCGAGTAGGGGCTTATGGCGAAAAAGAGGGTGCGGTGTCCATCGACATGATCCAGGCCGAATTGAGTGTCGTCCTCAATCACGAAAATACACGTGCTTTTCCATTCCGGACTCCTTGATACGGTCTCTACGATGCGCCCCAACGCCAGATCGTTGTCTGCAATCATGCACTTGGGCTTAGGATAGTTGGGATTCCGTCCTTCAGTATGATCGCAAGGAAGTGAGAGAATCATGAGATTCGGGACTTTCCCCGCACGACTTCTTTTGCGATAGTCTGATATAAAGAGGTCTGCTCGTTTTTGATCGCTCTGAAGCAGGGGCCACTGAAGAAACTCAGGGTGAATGAATGGGCGCAAGCGTTTGATTCGCGTTCCGGCGCGCGTGCGAAACAGATGCGTTGCGTCTTTTCTATCATTCCAGAGATCAAGCCAACTTTTTGTGGACGGGGTTATAATCGCCAGTTTAGAATCGCAAAATTCCCCGTAATTTCGGATGGTTCGACCTTTGTTCAGCGCTGCATCCCAGAGAGAACCCGCGCTTGAGATCGCCATCGCGCAATCTCCCGCAAAAGGGTAAGTCCGATAGCCCGTGTAAAAATGTTCAATATAATCGTTTGAGAGTGCTTGCGTGCTCCATTGATGTCCGTCTGCGCTATTGGTTCCCGCCACATATGCGTTGTCGAATAGGGCGAATTGGCGAGCTAAAGCGTGTGAATTCGGAGTGAAATTCTCTCCCAACGAACAGAGTTTCGGGTCTCCGTCACCCTGCGGCATGTCTCCGAAAATCTCATCGTAGGTTCTGTTCTCTTTGATAATATAGAGCACGTGCCGAATGGCCCCGTGATAGACCGCCAAATCGGGGCGCAACGTCTTTCTTTCCCTATCCCATCCGTTGTTTGACGCCACTCGCTTCGTCGCCATTTTCAGATCTGAAGCAAGGTCGATAATTGACACGGTTCCTTGAAAATCTCGGACATTCCCAGCGCGCCCTTTGGAGGTGTTGAGGACGGATCCGTTTCCTTTTGTGTTCAGAATGAAAGCGTATGAATCTTTCCGGCTAAGTGCGATCGCCACAGGATAG
>JAYVOT010000449.1:0-6657 GCA_043757795.1 Chthonomonadaceae bacterium
CCGAAGGTTCAAGCGCTTTGCGGCGAGTGAGACTGCGGCGGATTGAAAGTCGAGAAGTTGACCTTGAAATTCTTTGGGGAGTTTGAACTCCTTCTCTCCTTCGCGCGCCTCCTGTGCAAGATGATATGCCATTTTAAGGTAGACCAGATAGGGCGAAACGATCTCTTCTCTCGCCCAACTGTTTTCGATCAACTTCGCCAACTCTTCCGAGATGTCCAGACAGGCTCGGTCGCTCCAACGATCTTCAAACCATTTTTGGAGTTTTTTGCAGGCGTCCTGCTCCAGAACATCCACATTCAACTCTCCGCCTTTCGACAGTCCGGATGCGGTGAGGTTGCTGCTGCCAAGATAGCCGAGAATAGGAGTGGCATGATCGTTGCGAAAACCGAGGTACAATTTTGCATGAAGGGTGTGCCCGAGGAAAAGTTTCACAACCAGTTTCCCCGACCTGATCTGCTTCGCAACTTGTCGAAGGGTCGCCTCGTCGCTGTCAGTCGGCGCCCCTAACTCCAACTGCTCTCGAAAGCTCTCTGTGACCTGTCGCAAGAGTCGCGCTTTCGCAGGTCCGTCCAAAATATCCGGTCGTTTCAAAAGCCGCAGAGAACGGCGCATTTCTTCGTCCGGCGCCTGATACATCCCGATCAGAACTCTCGCCTTGTTCGCGCCCTCGCCGTCAAACTTCTCAACTAGATCCTGAACGCTCGCCCACCCGCGCAGGTTGAAATAGCCCACGCAGATATCGGCGCGATACGCTTCCGAAAGCGTCTTCCGCAGGGTCGGGAGGAGTTGGTTGTCTATATTATCGAAGATAGTAGGCATTGATTAGGAGAGAGCTTTCCGGGATTGGATTTCAAAACGCAGAGGTTGGGAATTTGGAGGGTTTAACGGATCATTCACTGGACAAACTCTCCTGAGTCATTATAGCAGTCAGGAGAGTACAAAACGCCTATTCGGTTTCAACCAAACGCTCGTACTCGTCGATCTGAGCGCGGATGATATCGAGGCTTGAGTTCCAGAAAGCTTCCCCGGAGATGTCGAAGCCGAACTGTTTTGTGAGCGTGATCGCATTCGCCATGCCGGTGGAGGAGAGCAGTTCGTCGTATCGCCCCCGAAAAACGTCGGGGTCTTTTTGATACTGCGCGTAGAGTCCCAACCCGAACAGCAACCCGAAAGTGTAGGGATAGTTATAGAAAGTAGGACCGTAGTAATGCCCTTTCACCGCCCACATGTAGGGGTGAAGCGAGGCGAGATCGTGTCCGTAGGTCTGTTTTTGAGCGTCAGTCATCAGTTCGTTCAGTTCCGGAACGCTCAATTCCCGAACGCCTCTTCGCTCGAAGACGGCTTTCTCAAACAGGAATCGCGAGTGAATATCGACTACGACCATGAGGTTTCGCTCCAGAACCGTATCGAGCAAAGTCAATTTCTCCTGTCCTGAAACGCCTTCCAACGCTCCGTCGAATGCTAGCGTCTCGCAGAAGATGCTGGCTGTTTCCGCCAGAGTCATCGGAGTCCCGCGTTGAAGAGAGGTGCGTTCTTTCAAACAGCTGTTGTGATAGCCGTGACCCAATTCGTGCGCGAGAGTGCTGACGGAGTTGAAAGAGCCGGTGAAATTCATGAACAGGCGCGACTCTCCCGGGCGAATTCCGGTGCAATACGCTCCGCCTTGCTTGCCCGCCCGAGGTTCGGCATCGTGCCATCCCTCGTCGAAAGAACGTTTCGCATAGGATGCAAGTCGGTCGGAATACCTGGCGAAATTGACGAGAATGAACTCCTTCGCCTCTTCCCAGGAGTATACTTTTGAGTCCTGCCCTACGGGCGCAGTCACGTCATACCACTCCATTCGCTCCAGCTTAAGCGCTTTCGTTTTCGCAACCATGTATCTGCGGAAGTCCGGAAAGGAGGCGTTGCACGCGCTCTGCATCGCTTTCAATACGACGGCGTCGATTCCGTTCGCCATCAAAGTCGGCTCGACATCGTCCGCATAGCCGCGTTTTCGCCGAAGCGTTCCCTGATACCCCTTGACGCCGTTCAGGGCGGAAGCGAAAGGAATCGCGACGCTCTCCCAACCTTTAATCTCCGCTTCATAGCCCGCTTTACGCGCATCGCGATTCGGGTGCATCGCAAGGGCGCGAACCTCGCTCATCGGCATCGCTATGTCGCCTTCGGGAAGCGCTACGATAGGAGTTAGCAAGGCGCTCATGTTTCCGTGAAGTTTCACCCAACCCGTCAACCCGGAAGTCGAAAGCTCCGCCGCTAGATCCTCTTCGATTTCCGCCATCTGATGTTGCGCTTGATACTGCGCCTTCCGAATGACGTATTCGTGCGACTTCGCACTACCTGACAGACTGATGAGCGCCTCAATATCGGAAGTTCCTACCCAGGCGGCGTAGCGATTCGATAACTGTGAAACCCGAACTGAAAGCATTCCCAAAAGCGATTGCCGAGACTTCGCCTCTTCATTATTTGCGTCCGTGGAGACGAAGCAGTGCGTGTAGGAGGCAAGAGTTCGGTTCAACTCTTGCTGTTCGTTCCAGGACTGCGTAATCCGTTCCCAGAGTTTTGCGAACGTCGCATCGACTGTCGGCTCCGTTCGTCTTCGAATGTCGTTGGCATCGAAAAGCGAGGCGAGGCGTTCCACTATTTGGGCGTGTTCTTCGTAGGCTTTCTGAAATTCTCCGGATTCAAGCGAGGGAAAGATAACAGTCATGTCCCAATGGGGAGAAGGGGATTCGAGTTTCAAAGCGGACTCCATGGGTTATTTGATTTCATACATCTTCTCACAGATCTCTTACTCATAGGCGCTGACTGTAAGAGCGAATGCGGTATGCGATATAGGTATTTGATAAACTCGCGCCAAAGCGTTATCGCTCCTGTCGGCAAACCTCCCGCAGCGCTGAAACTCCGGGGGTTGCAAATTGGGAGGGCAATGGCTAAAAACTTCTTGAGGCGAACGCCATTGCGCAAATTTCACTTCTTCAGTGCGAGCAGGATTGGCTTGTCAGCGCCTTCCAATGAGATTTCTACGCCTTTTTTCGTCATTTTAACATCGGAGACTCCGGTGGTTCCCTCCGGGATAGGGGCGAGAAAAGCGGCGTAGGAGATCGTCTGCTTCTCACGCGCCGCGATCCACCGATAAGTCGGGGTGTCGTGAAGTTTGCCCATTGTGACGACGTCGCGTCGGGAATAAGCGAAAGGCGTCGTGCCGAATTCTATGCCTCGCGCGACCGCTTTTCCCTTCCAGGGAGTTCCGGTGCGGAAATGGTTCTCTTCCCAGTTCGCTGCCCAGGGCCAGTCTTTTCGGGGCCAGAGGTAGCCGATGAGCAGATGTTTTTTGGGGTTTATGGCAGTGAAATAGACCCATTCGCGGTCCGTCGTCATGACGTTGGCTGTGAAGTCGCTGTTCGTCTTCTCCTTGCCGGGGAAGGTTCGCAGGTCGATGGATTCGCCGTTTGCGCCAGGCGCATTGGGCCATTCAAACTCGCCCCCCTGTTTGAGGCGCTGACCTTTGCTGAATTCTCGCCCGTCCACCATGCCCCACGTCGCATTCATATCGTAGCGTGAGACTCCCGCTTCAAGGAAAGGCGGTCCCAGCGTGACGTGCTGATTCCAGCCGAAGGGTCTATCGAAAGCGGTTTGATTTTCTACTGTCTCGGAGATCCAGAGCGCGGAGGAGCCAGGCGCAAGCGAAATGGAGCGCGTGACTTTCATCTGAGCGTTCGGGAGGAAAGTCCCGTAGCTTATTTTGGCGTCAGACTTTGCGATCGCCGCCCAATTGACGGTAGGAGCCTCGCCGTGAACGGGGATTCCCGCTTTGATCTCTTCCGGCGACGGCGCCCCGAAGAAGTCCAGACAGACGTTTTGCCCCATAATCGTTGAGAGCAACTGAGCGCCTGGCTTGTCGCCGTAAAAGCCGCCGGCTTTTTGCCAGTCTCCCGGCTCGGAGCTTTTCCAGGGCGGCAACCACAGGGGATTGACCCCGGAACCGGAGCCTGATCGGAGCGTCATGCTCGCGATGTGCCCGCCGCCAGGCGTAACGATGACCTGGATTTTGTCGTTCTGCAATATCCAGGCTTTTCTTCCGTGGTAGTCCGCCGCGCCCGCCGTCAGTGTTGTCATCAACGCCGCGCTCGCGATTGCAAGCACGGCTCCTGGACTCAATCTCTTCATCATTTGATCCTCCGAAAATAAGCGCATTTGCACAGCTCTGCAGTGCGTGATAAGCGACATTTCTGCGTCTTAAAGCGTTTTTCCTGCTTCAAGAAAGGAATGAGGCCAGATTTGACCCTGCCGGAAAATTATCGCTTGAAAGGATCAGCTTCGGCAAGTTTTTGAGGCAAAGTACAATTTCCGAGTCGAAGAGTCGTTTCGCTGTCCGCCCATCGCAAATGAACTTACTCAAGACCATTTTCCGCTAACTGAATGGCAGTGACGAGCGCCTTCGCTTTGTTGATGCATTCCTGATATTCGTTCGCCGGCACGGAATCCGCTACCAGACCGCCGCCCGCCTGCAGGTAGGCGACGTTCCCTTTCGTCATCATCGTACGCAGGGCGATCGCCATATCCATGTCGCCTGAATAACTGAAGTACCCCACACTTCCTGCGTAGAACCCCCGCCGAGTCGGCTCCTGCTCATCGATGATCTCCATCGCGCGAACTTTCGGCGCCCCTGAAACGGTGCCGTGCGGGAAGGCGGAGCGCAACAGATCGAACTCGTCTTTGCCTGCCTGCAATGTTCCGCGAACATCCGAAACGATGTGCATAATGTGCGAATAGCGCTCTACAACCATTAGTTCGTGGACATAGATCGTACCGTATTCGCAGACTCTCCCAAGGTCGTTTCGGCTCAGATCGACGAGCATGATGTGCTCGGCAACCTCTTTTGCGTCCGCGAGCAACTCTTGTTCAAAAGCGATGTCCTCCGCTTCGTCTTTGCCCCGCGGGCGCGAACCTGCGATAGGTCGCAGTGTGGCGGTTCCGCCCTCCACTTTTGCGAGCGTTTCGGGAGAGCTTCCGATAAGTTTGTTCTCGCCTAGTGAAAGGTAAAACATATACGGCGACGGGTTGACGGAGCGAAGAGCGCGATAAAGATCGAAGTGCGGCGCGGAAAACTCCACCTCGAAACGCTGAGCGAGAACGATTTGAAAGGCGTCTCCCGCCAGGATATACTGACGACAACGCTCTACCGCCGCTTCATACTGTTCGCGAGGAAAGAGCGACTTGACTTTGATCTCCTTCGGAGCGCGCGCGTCGTATAAATCGGGAACGACGGGTGTGCGAAGCAGGGCGATTTCAGCTTCGATCTTCGTCACGGCAAGGTCATACGCCGCGCCAGGATTACCGTTCACAGGCGCGTTGCACACTACTTTCATTCGTCGCTTCACATGATCGAAGATAAGCAATGTATCCGTAAAAAGGAAGTAGGCGTCGTCCACATTCATCTCATCCGGGTTTCCATCCGGCAGGTCTTCAAAGAAGCGCACTACGTCGTACCCGAAAAAGCCGACCGCCCCTCCGCAGAAGCTCGGCAATCCTGCCATCGGAACATAGACATGACGGTTCATTCTCTCTTTGAGCAGGGTTAGGGGGTCTTCTTCGGGCTTAAGGAGTGAATGAGTCTCTACGCCATTTTCTGTCACGAAGACGTCTCTCCCCTTGCTCCTAAATACTGTCGAGGGACGATGTCCGAGGAAAGAATAGCGCCGCACTCTTTCACCGCCGACCACGCTCTCAAGAAGAAAAGCAAGTTCGTTCTCTTCTCCCGCAGTCAATCTCTCAAAAGCTGAAACAGGGGTCAGACGGTCTGCAAGAATCTCTTTGCAGACCGGAATAAGATCGCCACGGGCGGCTAACGCAATAAAATCTTCGCGTGTTGGAACAAACATAGTGACGTGGTCCGCCTTTTAGTAGGAGTCTGACAAATTGATTAAAAGGGTTTTCAACCGCTCTAGAAATCGTCTTTAAAAATAGTTTCTGAGTGTACCCGATTTTGCCTTAAGGAGAATTTTCGTACGCGTTCAGGTTCACTGAGTAAAATGTCGGATTCGCATAAATACTTTCCAACACGTCAATATGGCGTTGCGATAGAGAAATAAAGGAGATGTCGAATGACTCTTCGGATTCGCCCTTATCGTGGAGACAGACAACAGGAGTATGATAGCGATCTCTCGCGCCTCATTCGCAACGCGGGTTCATATCGCCGACGTACCCTACGGATTGAGTTCATGGTCGCTCGTCAACTCTGAAAACGTCGGAGTATGGTTGAGTGACAAAGATGAAATGCTTGCCCCGACGGTGATGCAAATTCCGTTTTGGAGCGTTGAGATCGTCATCGAAAAAATCCGTTCTGGTTTCGTACTTACTTGTTGACAAATCAATACGAATGAAGTATACTCAATTTTGAGTACGCAGCTTCTATTCGCTGAATCGCTAAAAATTTCTAGCGGAGCGGAACGCTGCTTCGAATTCGCCTACGGGGTTCAAATAGATGTCAGTCAGACTTTTTGTTTTGGGGATGCTTTGCGGAAAAGAATCGCACGGCTATGAGATCAAAGAAACGGCAAAACTCTGGGGGCTTCCCCGGTGGGCGGATATCCATGAAGGCTCAATTTACCATGCCTTATACAAATTGGAATCCGAGGGTCTGATCCGACGAAGCGG
>JAYVOT010000450.1:0-6652 GCA_043757795.1 Chthonomonadaceae bacterium
GCCAAGCTCCGAAAAACCCCTGCAAACAGCGCTTTTGTTTTCCATGACTAAAGTCACGCTCTAATCGGCGTTCAGTGTCTACGCTTCGCATAGGGGACAAGCATCGCTTTTTGCGATCACTATTCAAGCGTAGAGGAATTTTTTTCGTTCATCCATTTCAACACGTCCTGAAGCGTTTTTTTGCGAGCGGAAACTAATTCGTTATGCAATTCATGATAGCTTCCGTAATACTCTATAAGCGTGTGATCGCCGAATTTTGGAAGCGTCTCGAAAGCGCTTTTGACGGCGGCGGCTGAGACGATTCTCTCTTCGCCCGCAAGGAGCCAGAGAGTGGGCGCAGCAATTTCGGGCACGCCAAGTTTTGCTTGCTCGATCGCTCGGAGGGACGCGAAATACCAGGAAGGAGTGACATGAGAGAGGGCAAGGGCGTCGGATTTCAATAATACGAGGTCTTCCTGATCGTGCGTCAAATTGCTTTGATCGAGGTCTAGCGGAAGGTTGAAGCCGGGGGCGACGCGGATGAGCAAGTTTCCAAGCGCCGTTTTCCAGGCGGGAACCGACATCGAAACGCCAAGTAGGGGACCGCTGATAATCGCGCCTTCGAGTTGAGAATTGCGGTTTTGCGAAAGATGAAGGAGGGCGACAAGTCCTCCCATGCTATGACCGTAAATGAAGCAGGGCGTCTCTACCGGAAGGTTGCGTTTCAACCTCAAAAGCGCATGTTCGAGATCATCGACGTATTCGGAAAAATCACGAACGAAGCCTCGCTTGCCCTCCGAATTCCCCATGCCTCGAAAATCGAACGACGCCGTTCGATACCCGGCGTCCGACAATCCTCGCGCCCAACGCGAATATCGCATTGATCGCTCCGCATAGCCGTGCACGATCAAAACTGCGCCGCGAAGCGACAGCGCCGCGTTTGCGTCCCATTCGACATAGCGCAGTTTAGTCCCGTCTCCGCTTTGAAGCTTGTCTTCATTTTCCGGCGGAAAATCGTATGCGCTCGGCATACTCACTATTCATCCTTTCCGTCAGTATGTTGTCCTTTGAGATGCGGAGCGAATTTCAAATCACTAACTCATGTTAAGGAACCAACAAATCCGTCCTGAAAATAGGGCGGTTTGCAATACGTTCATTTCAAACTGTCGTGAATCGCTTGTATCTGTTCCTGAGGCAGACGACCTCTGAAAATGACGATGAGGTCGAAGAGACCGCCAGGTTGGGGGATTCGCCACTGATTTGGACGCAGGGCGAGGTTCTCAGGCGCGCCTTTTCCAGCTCGAACTACGCGCTCTTGCAATGTGAAGTTCGACACTCTATCCGAAAAGTGGAGTATCACCTGTCTTGCTGCGGCGTTCAAGTTGGTTGCCGTCACGACCGTCACTTTTGTGAGGCGAAATCCGGTCGGTAGTGCTGTAGGCGCTTTCGGAATAAACTTAAGCTTCGCCTTTGAGGCGGCTTCAGCAATTGAAGAAAAGTCTTCACGGAGGTCTGCAAGTTTCCCCGACTCAAACTCTTTTCTTTGAAAGTCCTGTTCAGTTACTCCGGATTCCGCCCCGATCGTCACGCTGGTGAGCCAGGAACGCGACACGGACAGATTTTTGTCATCTCGTATCTCATGAGAAAGCTTGATTCCAGTGGCGCTGTCCAGCCAGAGCGTGACATTGCTCGAGGGCGAGCTGATCTCGATAACGGTGGCGTTTCTGCCTGCGACTTGCCTGTGTCCGGTAATTTGGAATCTGACGGAAGTGGAATTCAATCCCTCTTGAATAAATTTTTCCAACTGTTGTTCTAGTCCGGAGCCTTCACGCACCACTGTTTTTTGCCTGGCGCTGTAGTACAGATACAGGCTGTTTCCAGTAAGCATGAAATCGTCTTTCAGAGTGTCGGGTTTCAGAAAACGCCGTAAAACTCTTCCTTTGGTATCGCCGCGAATCTCTTGATCGGATGTGATCGAACCGTCCGCATTTCGAGCTGTCGTGCTCTCCATTCCGGAAAAATCAGCCTGCGGTTTCAACATCCATCGCAAAAGACGACGAACTTCTTTCTCCTCCAGCTTTGCAGCTTTCTGAAGATTCTGATCGGCGCGCGGAGGAGTTCCAGGACGCGGAACGCCTGGTTTCTTTACAGTTTGCTTGCGGTTCTGCGCTCTCTGCATGAGTATTCTCTGGGCGCGATAATTTGTTTGAGCGTCAACGCCTCCGCAAAAGAGGAGGCAATGCAGTGATAGCGAAATCAGAAGCAATGAAGGAACAGCCGCAAGAAATCCGATATGAGAAACGGGCGGGCATATGTGCCAGCCCGTTCTGTTTGTTTGAGGAGTTTGTCTCATTTAGGGCGTCAATCTTTTTCGAAATCTGATTTTGAATTGTCGGATTGATATGCAAGGCGCTCTGCGACCGGGTCTGCGAAGGGATTGTCCGTAGAGACGCTTTTTTGCACGACCGCCGAGTGAGTCGCGGAAATTGCAGGCGCATCCAGTCGCGAATTGTCGTTGCGGCGTGTCGCCACGACTGCAAGAGTGAGCAAGGAGCACGCAAGCCCCATGCTCAATGCCGGAAGTCGATAGCGAACCATTGAGCTTTGAGCGGTTGAAAGAAGTTCTCTCAAAGTCTCTCCGATAGACCGAGTCTTTTTCGCTTCCTGCTCAACGTTGTCCAGTCTGGCATGGAGTTTCGCCATAAAGTCTCTGGAGGTATCCAGGCGCTCGACGGAGTGCAGAGCTTCAACTGTCGCTTGCATCTGTCGGGAGAGCGAAGAGCAGCCGGAACACTCTGCGAGGTGCTTTTCCACCTCCCACACCTGTCGGGCGGAAAGATCGTTTTCAAAATATTCCGACAGCAAAGGTTCAATTGTGCGGCATAATGTTGCGTCTATCGTTTTCATTTTCTATTTCTGTCACTCTCTCTCAAATGGAGTGGATATTTTAATTCAGTATTGCAAGAGGTTCATCGCACAAAGGGTGCGTGCAACATCACGTAAATAACGGGACTGCGTCGATTTGTAAAAGTTTCGGTTTTTCCTGCGAAGGCTCTGACTATCTGATATTGCAAAGCGAGACATCATACGACAACCGTCAGATAAGGTGCCAGGCGCTCTCTCAAAGCTGCGCGAGCGTTGAACAGTCGGGATTTGACAGTGCCGAGCGGACAGCCGATAATCGCTGAAATTTCGTCATACGGCAACCCTTCTACATCGTAGAGCAACACGACAGTTCGTAGTTTCTCGGGCAAATTCCTGAGAGCCTGTTCCAACTGTCCGCCCAGCTCCTTATTCAAGAGCAGGCGTTGAGGGTCGAAGGAGGAGTCCGGAAGTTCACGTTCCTGATCATTGTCCTCGCCATCCCCTTCGAGAGAGAGTGACGAGACGAGTCCCTGCGATCTTTTATTTTTCCGACTATGGTCTATGCAGAGATTCGTAGCTATTCGGAAGAGCCACGTGTTCAAGCTCGCTCTGCTTTGAAAGGAAGCGATACTCAAGTAGGCTCGAATGAACGTCTCTTGAGTTAAATCTTCCGCATCTAAAGCCGAGTGCACCATTCGATTGATGAAGTTGTAAACTTTGCCCTTGTAGCGCAACACGATCTCATTGAAAGCTGCGCGATCATTCGCTTTTGCGCGTTGAACCAGGGCGTTATCTGCAACCATTGCGTTCCCCAGAGCGAACATTTCTTTTTGGCTCCGTCAATTCGTTACTGCAGAGAAGCTCCGCTACTGTGATTGACGCGTTCAGATTGGATTTGTTCACCGTTATTGATGTCATTTTCTCTTGTTCTCTCAACTATTTTGGCGTATTAGACGACAATGATCATGGACTAATCGACGGAAGGAGGATTTACGCCCTCCCTTCGTCGAATCATTCATGAAAGCGCCCGACTAGATTGGCGGCGCAAAGCGCCCATGAGACCGATGGCTTCGTGTGATAATTCCAGAGAGGTCCATCGATTCGCTCCATTTAAAATCTGCTTACATCACAATCCTATGTCCTCAAAAACTTCCGAAAACGATCTAAAAACCGCTTCTGCCAATACTATTGAAAAGAGTCAAATTTTCTCGCGCTTGAAAACGGCGAGAAAGGATTGGGCGTCGCTGTCAAACTCCGACAAGATTCTCGGGTTGATTCGAGCGCTCGGAGTCCTGATACTGGTCTTGATTCCAGTCTGCTTGATGGCGCTTTCAAATCCGCAAAATGTGAAAAATCCTACCTCCCTGCCAAATTGGCTGTTCGTGGAGTGGCCCGGCGGCCGCTTGGTCTGGACAGTGGTGATCGCACTCCTCCCGCTCTTCATCGTTTGCGTCGGTTTTTACACATGGCGGAAAATCTGCCCTCTCGCTTTTTTCGGAAGACTGAGCGAGTGGTTGGAGTGGCCCGACTCCCGTGCGACCTCCAACTCGAAGCTCAGAAGAGTGCGCGTTTCAAATCGGATTGCGCAGAACTATCCCTACATCACCTGGGGTTTTTTGACGATTATGCTTGCAGCTCGAATCCTGCTCATCAACTCCAACCCTGTCGCGCTGGCGGTTGTCTTCGTCGGCTTGTGCGCACTTGCCGCCGCAGTGAGTTTTCGATACACCGGCAAATCGTGGTGCAACTATTTCTGTCCGGTCGGGACGATAGAAAAAATCTATACGGACGGCGACAGACCGAACTACCGGGAGAATTCGCAATGCCCGAAGTGCACGGGGTGCAAAACCGTTCCCTCCGGCGGGCTTTGCCCGGACATAAATCAGGAAAACGACTACTGGCAGGAGATCAAATCCCCTTCAAGAACGTGGGTTTACTACGCCTGGCCCGGGACCGTTCTGGGTTTCTATCTCTGGTATTTTCTCCACAAGCCCTACTACTGGCACGACTTGAACCGGTTGGGTATCCTATCTATGCGCGGGCGTTCGATTGAAGTCCCGAACGATGGCGGAACGGACTGGGGGTTTTATCTTTCCGGCGACTGGACGCGAAACCCGCGACCCTGGGACGAGTGGCTTTCGTCCGGATTCGGCTTTCACGGCCTTCCTCCATTTGTCAGCGCGATTCCGACGCTCATCGCAGCCCCGTTGACGCTCGCGGCTCTCTCTTTGTTGTCGTATGCGATCTTTAAGACAATGGAATTCGTCGGCAAACGTTGGCGCGTTCGAAGGGGGGATACTCCTGAGGAGGCGCTTGAGGCGGTAAGGCATCCTTTATTCGTCATCGCCGGGTTCACTGCGTTTTTGTGCTTTTATCAGTTCGCCGGCGCTCCGACATTTCGGAATTTGCCTTACAATTTGTACGGAACGTTTCAGTTCGGTGTAGCAATTTTCGCCACGATGACGATGGCGACTCGACTCCGTCGAACTCGCACGCGTCAGCTTCAAAACGATCAGGCAAGGAAGTGGCTGAAATCCTGGCCCCTGCCCGGCAAAAAGCCTCCCACGGATTTGGAGGAGGCGCACAGGACAGTGACGGAACATCTTCGCTCTACTGAAGATCGCGCTCGCATCTTTCAACTGACGATCGTAAATCTCATTACGGACGGAGTTCTGACCTCCGCGGAGCTAAGCCTGCTCGAGCGTCTTGAAACGGATCTCGATTTGAGCGAGACAGATAAAAAACGAGTCATGAAACAGCTGTCCCAACAGTTTCCCGGCAAATTCCAGGGAAATCTCTTTGACAGTCTGCGATTGCTCGGCTATCGCGGGGAGCTTGAAACAGCCATCAAGGAGGCGCGAGGCGGGCTTCCTACCGAAGAACGTCTTTTAGAACTGCAGCAAAGATATCGGATCAAACCCGCTATTCATGACGATATATTGACGGAACTGCGGAATCCGGACGGCGCGCGAATCGAATACCTCCGAGAGTTGGCGGAGCGACTGCTTGCGCTCAAGAAGGACATCGCGATTCTGGAAGGAAGTCTGCTTCCCGCCGCTCAATTTTTGAGACACGAGTTGGACCGTTTGCGAGCTGAAGAGTTGGAACATCTGATGGAAATAGCCGGACTTTTCGGTAAAAAAGGAGAGTTGGCAACTCTAGCTCCCGGGGTGACGGCGAATGACTCAAGAGCAAAAATAGAGGCTATAACCTGGTTCGCAAACAACCTTCCGGATTCGATCTCAGGAATAGTCGTGGAAGTTGCGTGCCATTCCGCTGAAAAGCGTACGAATGTCGATGTGAATCTGCTGACGCGAACGTTGCTCTTCTGGTGCAATGAAACTGAAATCTACTTAAAAGCTCCTGCGCTTCACGCTCTCGTCGTAGCGCGATCTGCAGACCCGGATTTGAGGGAAAGGGCGCATGAGGTTTTAACTTCAGCTCTTGGTTCTTCTGAAGCTCTTATTCGGCAGGCTGCGATAGAGAGCCTCGCTCCCTCATTGAGCATCGATCAGTGGTTGAAAGCTTTACAGGACGAAGTTCCTGAAGCGAAGCTTACCGCGCTGTTGGAGCTTCCCGATTCCATTGCAACAAGCGTGAGGGCGGAAGTCGAGCGTCTTTGCGAAGACTCAGAAGAGTCGATTCGCGAGACTGCAAACGAGATTCTAAACCGACCGAATAGAGCGCTTCAAGGGACGACGCAGACTGCACTGAAAAAAATGTTTGCGCTCAGGTCTATAAAACTTTTGTCGTCCCTCTCCGCGATTATTTTGCACCGATTAGCGGAACGAACGAAAGAAGATAGTTT
>JAYVOT010000451.1:0-1823 GCA_043757795.1 Chthonomonadaceae bacterium
AAGCCAAATCTCGTCTGATCCTGAGAGCGATCCCTTTCTAAAAGAGGGCGACAAGGTTTATGTCTGGAAACGAGTGCTGGAGAAAGAACCTCCCGCGCCATCGTTGGTTCGCGTAATCGGAGAGGTGAAAAGACCGGACGGCGTCGGTTTTTCCATCCTGCCCGGCATGAGGGTGATGGATGCGATCTCTTCCTGCGGCGGACTGCTTGCAACGGCGGATCGCGCGAAAATCATTCTGGGCAGACGCAATGGAGAGACGCTTGCTTTTCGCGCCGATCATCTCGAAGCGAAAGATTTGCTGCAGAATATCGAACTGCAACGCGGGGATTTGATTATCGTGAACCGGAGCGACCGCGCGCAAGTGTTCGCGGTAATGGGCGAAGTTTCGGAGCCTCGCACTTTTCAGTATCCGCAAGGGGCTAAAATCAACGTGATGCAAGCGCTCCAACTCGCCGGCGGCTTTTCTAAAAAGGGGGATTCGCACCGAGCGGTTCTCAGCAAGGGATACCTTTTGAACCCGACAGGAGCGACGGCGATCCCATTCGACCCTGATAAAGTGAAGAAGGGTGAGACGGCGAATATGGAAATGGAGCCGGGCGACGTTCTCTTCGTAGAACAAAAACGCAAGCGACCGTCCTTCCTGCAACAAGTTTTGCCGCTTGCGCTTCACTTTATCATTCCTTTCTAACGCATGTTACGCATTCTGTAGGACGAAACGTACGGGTATTGAAATGAAAACACACGGTTCGTGAGATTCAGGTTTTGGGCTATCGGGGTTTGGAAGCGCTCTGCGCTCAGCCGGATGTTGAAAACAAACTGCACAATTTTGAAAAGGGCTTGCCCGATGTGACGATTCCCAAAGTTGCGGGTCGGATTATCGCCCGAAGGGCTTCCCGCCGAAGGCGCTATAGCGCCTTCGGCGGGAAATGCAAATGGAAGACCTTCAACGCCGATAATGCTCACGTCGGGCAAGCCCTTTGTGAAGCGCCTTCGCCGATCTCGCGTGCGGAGGACGCTCCTACGTGAGACGGGAGCTTTCAGCGCCCGGGCCGCAATTTTCCGCAGTCACGCGCCTTTGAAAATTTGATGACAGGAGAATTATGAACGATACGTTGCAAAAATGGCTTGGCGAGCAGATCGAAACGCTCAAAACTCAAAATCTATACAAACCAATGAACGTGATGGACACGCCCTCCGGAGCGAGAATCACGGTCAACGGCAAGGCTGACGTCATCAATCTTTCAAGCAACAACTATTTGGGTTTGGCGAACCACCCGAAGCTCAAAGAGGCGTCAATTCGAGCAGTGGAGAAGTGGGGAGCGGGAGCCGGAGCGGTGCGACCGATCATTGGAACCATGCGGATTCACGACGATCTTGAGAAGCGACTTGCAAAGTTCAAACACGTTGAGGCGACGCTCGTTTTCCAGAGCGGGTTTACTGCGAACGCGGGCGTCATTCCCACTATAACCGACGCTGCAGACGCTATTATCACCGACGAACTGAATCACGCAAGCATCATTGACGGCGTGCGACTTTCAAAAGCCTCTCGCAAAATCTACAAGCACAACGACATGAGTTCGTTGGAAGAGGCTCTCATAGCGACATCTGAAGCGAAAATGCGTCTTATTATTACAGACGGCGTTTTTAGTATGGATGGAGACATCGCTCCGCTTCCTGAAATCGCGGCGCTCGCAAAAAGATACGATGCCGCCGTGATGGTGGACGACGCGCACGGTTCCGGCGTTTTAGGCGGCGGCAGAGGAACTGCGTACCACTTCGGAGTTCATGACCAAATCGACATACAACTTGGGACGCTTTCAAAA
>JAYVOT010000452.1:0-1822 GCA_043757795.1 Chthonomonadaceae bacterium
GCGGGGGGCGGCGGCGCAACTGCGGGGATCTGGGGTTGGATGCACTTGAAACATCCAATCAAAGCCTACACTTCCTCCGGATTCGGCGGGGTTGTCGGGGCGGATAATCGACCTGCGGACTATTCTCCTGTGCAGATGATGAGCGAGGCGTATGCGGGCGGGAAGTATGACGAGGCGGACAGGCTTGCGGAGGATTTGATTCGGCGGGCGAAGGGCGCGCCGCGCGACCCGAAGGCGCAACATGAGGGTTTGCTTTCGCGAAGGGTTCTCGCTTACGATGCTGCGCGACTGAAGAATTTCACTCTGGCGAAATCGCGATTCGAGGAGCTTCGGCAGGCGGCTTATGAGACGCCGGATCGCGGCAAACAACGCGTTCCATTGGGAGACGTCGCACCGACGCTGGAGGAGGAGGGCGCCTTTCAAAAGGCGGTCTGCACGACGGCGATGGGCGACAAACCTGCCGCAGAGAGCGAGTTCAACGGATTTTTGACGCAGTATCCGCAGTCGATTCTAGTGCATGCCGCTGTGAAGCGCGTGGCGCGATTTCATGAGGGGAACGTGCCGAAGCCGACGGAAACGCTGTGGAATTCGGCGATGAACGCGCAAAAGACGACTCAGGACGAGGAGAAGCGACAGCAGGCGATGTGCGGGCCAGAGGCGTTGGCGGAGATGCTGAAGCGAACAACGGGCGCCCCTGCAACGACGGCGGCGGAGCTGGCGACCGAGATGAAGACGACTGGCGAGGGGACGAGCCTGGCGGAGATGCAGAAGGCGGCGAAGGCGCATGGGCTGAAGACAAAAGCGGTCGCACTGACGCTGAAAGGCTTGAAGGCGCAGAAGTTGCCGATCCTGACGCTGATTAATCCCGGGCACTTTGTGATTATCGAGAGCATTACTGCCAAGGATGTGACTGTCTGGGATCCTGACGCGAATGGAAGCGGCATGGGAGACAGACGGACGCTCTCTTTGAAGGATTGGAAGGGACAGTGGAGCGGGGAGGCGTTGGCGGGCTTGTAACCTCACCGCCGGGCCCTCAAATGCGTTAACTTAAGCCGAAAGTTCGTTCTGGCGCGCCCCCGGCACTCCACGCCGCCCCCAACTTTGGGGGGAAGAGAAAAACCCTCATCCCCCCAACCCCCCTTCTCCCGCGCTGCGGGCAGAAGGGGGGCAAGAGAGAAGCCCACATCCCCCCTTCTCCCGCGCTGCGGGAGTAGGGGAGAAGGGGAGTAGGAGAGAACCTCACCCCCAGCCCCTCTCCTGGACTCTCGCTTCGCTCGTTAGGAGAGGGGAGTAGGAGAGGGGGAGGCAGAATTGTTTGAACCATTATGGCCATGATTTATGGATTTTCATGATATTGAGAAGCCCTACCGGGTTGACATTTGGTTGGATAGCAATTTTTCAGTTTTTGGTTTGGATAGCAATTTTTCAGTCTGTTGTGATTTGCGAAGGAGTGAAGACGATGAGACGAGTTACTTTGTTGCAGCGAGTTTTGACATGGGCGGCGGTGATTCCAACGACGATTCTGCCGTTTTGCATGAGTTCGGCGGAGGCGCAACAACGGAAAGAGTATCTGAAAGCGCGGGAGCCGCATTTCAAGTCGGAACTCAAGCCGGGACTGACTCAGACTCTGACTCCGGCGCAGTGGAAGAAGGTGGACGCGAAGCGAGCGAAGGCGGCGGCGGACAAGGAGGCGAATCGCCCGGACGTTCGAGCGCTGACTGACAAAGAGTTGCAGAACAAGGGGCGCGGTCCCTACCGAAACAAATACTTTGCGGGAACGTTGCCCTGGCATCGGAGCCTGAAGGACGTGAACCTCTGCAAC
>JAYVOT010000453.1:0-6627 GCA_043757795.1 Chthonomonadaceae bacterium
TTGAAATTGAATATTCGATAAAATTGAATATTCTATAAAAGTGAAAACGATTGGTTGCCTAAACGAAGGCTGAGCGGAACGCTCAGCAGTCGAAGGGGAGGCCAAAGTTCGTTGCATCGCAGTCACGGCATTGCCGTCGCTGAATGATCGCACGATCTTTGGACCTCCCTTTTTGTTTTTGTCGCGTTGTCGGTCAAGTTCCGACGCGCAGAAAGGACAAAGTCCATGTTGGACATTTCATATCTTCTTGTCACAGTCGTATTCTTCTCAATCTGCGCCCTCTACGCCCGCAGTTGCGAGAAAATGTAAGGAGCGATAAATTATGTTTCTTGAATACATTCTCGCGGGAGTTGTGGCGGCTTCGCTGCTAGTCTACCTCCTCTACGCGTTGCTGAAGCCGGAACGCTTCTGAAAGGAAACCGATGAACGTCAACGGCATTCTGCAAATTATTTTTTTCTTCGGACTGTTGCTTCTCACGACAAAACCGCTCGGCGCCTACATAGCGAAGGTCTTCGAGGGAGAAGCGACCCTTCTGACTCCCGTCCTGAAACCCATCGAACGCCTGTTCTACAAACTGTGCGGCGTCGATGAAAAAGAGGATATGAAGTGGACCGTCTATGTCTTCGCGCTACTAATGTTCAGTGTCGCGGGTACGGTTCTCACCTATGTTTTGTTGAGGTTGCAGGGACATTTGCCCTGGAACCCGCAGGGCTTCGGCGCTAAAGAGATGCCCGCCGACCTGGCTTTCAACACGGCGATCAGCTTCTCGACAAACACCAACTGGCAATCGTATGTTCCTGAAACGACAATGTCTTACTTCTCGAACATGGTCTCGCTCGCTATTCACAACTGGATGTCGGCGGCGGCAGGTTTGGCAGTAGCGATCGCAATGGTTCGAGGATTGGCGTGCCGAGCGGCAAAAAACGCGGACGGCTCGCAAAAGACTCCGGGAATTGGAAACTTCTGGACGGACGTGACGAGAGGAACTCTGTATGTTCTCCTGCCGATCTCGTTTTTGTTCGCACTCGTTCTAATCTGGCAGGGAGTTCCGCAAAACTTCGCTCCTTACACTCAAGCGAAAACTCTAGAAAGCGCAGTCCAATCCATCGCGCAGGGTCCTGTCGCTTCGCAAGAGGCGATCAAAATGCTCGGAACGAACGGCGGCGGATTTTTCAACGCCAACAGCGCGCACCCATTCGAAAACCCGACTCCGTTGACGAACTTCTTGCAGATGTTCTCGATATTTCTGATCCCCGCCGCACTCACGTACGCTTTCGGGAAGATGGCGGGTAACACTAAGCAGGGATGGGCGATCTTCGCGACGATGAGCGTTCTGTTTTTCATCGGCGTCTTCGTCTGCTACGGGGCGGAGCAGGCAGGCAATCCCAATATCGCCGCGCAAGGAGTGATGACGCACGCGACAGCGACGCAGTCCGGCGGAAACATGGAGGGCAAAGAGACGCGATTCGGGATCGCCTCCTCAGCGCTGTTCGCCACTGTGACGACCGATGCAAGCTGCGGAGCCGTCAATGCAATGCACGACAGCTTCACGCCAATTGGCGGACTCGTCCCTCTGCTCAACATCCTTAGCGGCGAAGTCATCTTCGGCGGGGTAGGATCGGGACTTTACGGAATGCTGATGTTCGCCATTCTAGCTGTGTTCATAGCGGGGCTGATGGTGGGGCGAACGCCGGAATATTTGGGAAAGAAAATCGAGCAGTACGAAGTCAAGATGGCGATGCTCGCAGTACTCATTCTGGCGGCATCCGTGTTGGGTTTTACGGCTATCGGATCGAACGCGAACCTGCCGCCCGGTAAAGACTCGGCGACTTTCACGGACGCTCAAAAGGCGGATGAGGCGAAACTGCCCGCCTACGCAAGTTGGAATCATGTGAACGGAAGCAGCCCTAGCGCTTACTACGGAGGCATGTACAACAATGTTAACAACAGCGGCCCCCATGGCTTTTCGGAGATACTCTACGCATTCGGCTCCGCAACCGGAAACAACGGTTCCGCGTTCGCAGGACTGACCGCCAACACTCCGGTTTGGAACGCAACTCTTGGAATCGCGATGCTTATCGGACGATTCATGATGATAATTCCTCTCCTGGCGATTGCGGGAAGTCTGGCGAAAAAGACGCCTGTTCCAGCAACCTCCGGCACGTTCCCCACCGATTCGGGAACCTTCGTCGTCCTGCTCGTAGGGGTGGTGGTTATCGTGGGCGCGCTCACTTATCTGCCGGCTCTTGCGCTCGGACCGATCGTGGAACACATTCAAATGAGCGGCGGCAAGTTGTGGTAAGCAGTCAAAGAAAGAGGTTTTAGAGATGTCAATTCAAACGAAATCACAGTTCGCCCCTGTTGAAAGGGGGAGCGGAAGACCTATTAAGACAGGGCAAGGCGGACCGAAGAACGCCCCAAAGTCTCTCTTGGACCCTGCGATTATTAAACGAGCCTTTGGCGAAGCGTTCACTAAGCTGGATCCGAGGGCTGTCGCAAAAAACCCGGTCATGTTCGTCGTAGAGATAGGCAGCGCGTTGACCACCTTGCTCTGGATCAAAGATCTGGCGACGCATACTGGGAACCCGCTCTTCACCGGACAGACGACTCTCTGGCTCTGGTTCACCGTCTTCTTCGCAAACTTCGCAGAGGCGATGGCGGAAGGGCGAGGCAAAGCGCAGGCGGACACTCTTCGCAAATCAAAGTCCGATTCAGTCGCTCGCAAACTCGTGAACGGCAAGGAGGAGTCGGTCTCAGGCGCGACTCTTCGCAAGGAAGACCTTGTCGTATGCGAAGCCGGAGACGTCATTCCCGGAGACGGCGAGATTGTCGAGGGCATAGCGAGCGTGGATGAGTCGGCGATTACCGGAGAAAGCGCCCCTGTCATCCGAGAGTCCGGGGGCGACCGAAGCGCCGTCACCGGAGGCACGAAAGTTCTCTCGGACAGAATCGTCATCAAGATCACATCCAATCCGGGAGAAACTTTTATCGACCGAATGATCGCGCTTGTGGAAGGGGCGCAACGACAAAAAACGCCGAACGAAATCGCTCTTTCAATCTTGCTTTCAGGCTTGACGATCGTGTTTCTCTTCGCCGTCGTCACTCTCCAACCCTTCGCTCTCTATAGCGTGAGGTCGGCGGGAAGCGGGACTCCGCCCACGATCACGGTGCTTGTCGCGCTGCTCGTCTGCCTGATTCCGACGACGATCGGCGGTCTTCTCTCCGCAATTGGAATCGCCGGGATGGATCGCGTTATGCAACACAACGTTCTTGCGATGTCCGGCAAAGCGGTGGAGGCGGCAGGAGATGTGAACACCCTCCTTCTTGACAAAACAGGAACCATTACTCTGGGAAACCGGCAAGCGACGGAGTTTATCCCGCTCACCGGAGTGGATGTGACGGAGCTTGCGAACGCCGCTCAACTCTCTTCGCTCGCGGATGAGACCCCGGAAGGACGCTCTATCGTCGTCCTCGCGAAAGAAAAGTACGGGCTTCGAGGCAGGGAGTTGGGAGAAAGCGAAGCCGTGTTTATTCCATTCACCGCGCAGACGCGCATGAGCGGAGTCGATATGGACGGAATGAAAGTGCGCAAAGGCGCGACTGCGAAAGTGAAGGAATTTGTCGTATTGAACGGCGGGAGCGTTCCTGCTGAACTTGATGAGATCGTGAACCGCATCTCTTCTCTAGGCGGCACTCCCCTTGCGGTCGCGCTGAATGACAAACCGCTTGGCGTCATCTATCTGAAAGATGTGGTGAAAGGCGGGATGAAGGAACGATTTGATGCACTGAGAGCGATGGGAATCCGAACGATCATGATTACCGGAGACAATCCGCTCACCGCCAAATCGATTGCGGAAGAAGCGGGAGTCGATGACTTCCTCGCGGAAGCCACACCGGAAGACAAAATGGCGCTCATTAAGAGCGAACAGGCAGGCGGAAAACTCGTCGCGATGACAGGCGACGGAACGAACGACGCCCCCGCATTGGCGCAGGCGGATGTCGGCGTCGCGATGAATACGGGAACTCAGGCGGCGAAAGAGGCGGGGAATATGGTGGATCTGGACTCCAACCCGACGAAACTCATTGAGATAGTAGAGATTGGAAAGCAACTTCTGATGACTCGAGGAGCGCTCACGACCTTCAGCATCGCGAACGACATAAGCAAGTACTTCGCGATCATACCCGCGATGTTCATGACGACCTTTCCCGCTCTCGCCGCTCTGAACTTCCTAAGGCTGACCAACCCGCAAACGACGCCTGAATCGGCGATCCTGGCATGCGTGATCTTTAATGCGCTGATAATTATCGCCTTGATCCCGCTCGCGCTCAGAGGAGTGGCGTATCGCCCGATGAACGCAGGAGCGACTCTAAGGCTGAATCTTCTCAAGTTCGGTCTGTTCGGGATTATTTTCCCGTTCCCGTTCATCATGGCGCTTGATTGGGCGCTCACGCATCTTCATCTTGCGTGAGGGGCGGACAAATCCAACCCCCTGCCCCTCTCCTGAACTCTCGCTTTGCGCTGTTTGGAGAGGGGGCAGTGAAGCTAGGGCGTTCTTCCCGCAACATAACATTCGATATAAGTAGAAATGAAAGGTTGTATAATAGCATGATAAATCAACTTCGCCCCGCGATAGGCGCGGTAATTCTTTTTACAATAGGAACAGGCTTGATCTTCCCGCTGGTCATCACAGGCGTGGCGAGAACGCTCTTTCCCCGACAGGCGGGAGGCAGTTTGATCCAGAAAAACGGCTCTGTCATCGGCTCTGAACTCATCGGTCAGAACTTTGCAACTCCGGGATATTTTCATCCGAGAGCCTCCGCAGCAGGAAGCGGATACGATGCAAGCGCGTCAAGCGGAACTAATTTGGGTCCTACTAGCGACAAACTTATCAACGGCATTCACAAAAAAACCGCCGACGGCAAGGACGATCCGGGCAATTTCGACGGAGTGAAAGACCTTGCGACAGCGTATCGGCAGGAAAACGGGTTGCCTGCGAACGCTCAGGTTCCTGCGGATGTCGTCACGCGATCGGCGAGCGGATTGGACCCGCATATCAGCCCTGCAAACGCAGACCTTCAGGCGGAGCGAGTGGCGAAAGCGCGCAAAATGGACGTTTCAAAAGTTCGCAACTTGATTGAATCGAACACTGAAGGGCGTACTCTAGGGTTTATGGGAGAACCAAGAGTCAATGTGCTAAAGCTCAATCTTGCTTTAGACGGAGCTTAAATTAACTCATGTTACGCACTCCGTAGGACGAAATGTCCGGGTGTTGAAATGAAAACACCCGGCACAAAACGGGCGTCCTGCGGACGCGAGATTCCGGGGTCTTAAAAACAAATCTATTTGCATCAAGTTTGAAGGTCCAGCATAGCTATTTCCAAAAAACGTTTCCGCCGATGGCGCATTTGAAAAGCGGCTCTGCCCGTCGTGACGATTCCCAAAGTTGCGGGTTGGATTATCGCCCGAAGGGCTTCCCGCCGAAGGCGCTATAGCGAAAAAGCTCTGCCCGTCGTGACGATTCGCAACTATGCAGTGAATAAAGACGCCTTCGGCGTTTCTCACATCCGAAGAACGCCCATTCATTTGCCAGGTGTTTTCAATAAACGGATTTATTGGTTGCGTAACACGAGTAACTTAAGTGTTCATAAGCCGAAAATTGAAAGATTTTCGCGAACTGCGCAGAGTGCGATGAGACTTGCATACCGCGTGCCCGGCGCACCGTGCCGCCCTAAAACGATAGTCGTTGCGGAGCGCCGTAGGAAGTTAGGGCGCAGTCTCGCTGCGCTATTTGAAAGGAGTCTTAATGAGCAATTTAAGAACGCAACTGGCTCTGAGTCATCTCGCCCTGGTCGCTCTCCTTGTAGTAGTGATGATCGGCGCCGTGGTCAATTTCTTTCAGTTGGGGCGTTCCATTGATCGGATATTGGAAGACAACTACAAAAGCGTCATCGCGGCGCAGAATATGAAAGAAGCTCTTGAGCGGCAAGACAGCGCTGCGACGATTCTTCTCGCGGGGCAGACCCAACGCGCGCAACGACAATATAGAGAGTTCGCGCCCAAATTCCAAAAATACTATGAGATCGAAGCCGGAAATATCACCGAACCGGGCGAAAAACAGGTAGTGGAAGACATCGGGAAACAGTACTCCGCCTATCGGGATAGTTTGGAAAAGTTGCTCTACGCTCAACCCGTATTGCCTATAAACGAGGCTCAAACTTTCTACTTCAAATCGCTTGAGCCTGCATTCGTTCGTCTAAAGCAACGAGCGCAAGATGTGCTTGATCTGAATCAAGCGGCGATCATGACTGCGAATCTTTCTGCGAAATCTGAAGCTCGACGGGCCTCCTACACAAGCGTCGGCGTGACCGTTTTCGCGTTCGCGCTAGCGCTCGCGCTTGTGCCCTGGACGATTCGCACCGCGCTCTCCCCGCTGAGATCTCTCGCGAGGCAGGCGGAGGAGATCGGAATCGGACATTTGAATCAGCGGATCGAGTTGAAAAGGAGCGACGAAATCGGCGCGCTTGCGGACTCTTTCAATCGGATGGCGGAAAAGCTGAGGGAAGCGAGAAAGAATGAGGAAGGGCGGTTGCAGTTGGCGGAAAGAATGTCGGACGCCGCTCTTGAG
>JAYVOT010000454.1:0-6625 GCA_043757795.1 Chthonomonadaceae bacterium
ATCTGTATCGAAACAAGGGAAACGGCTATTTCGAAAATACGGGATTATCCACTTCGACTGCGTATGACGTTGACGGGAAAGCGCACGCTGGAATGGGAATCGACTGGGCTGACGTCACCGCTTCCAACCGCTTCGATCTGATTGTGACGACTTATCAACATCAGCCTAAAAGTCTCTATTTTCAAACTTCTCCCGGTCTCTTTGCGGACGCCTGCTACTCTGCAGGAATCGGACAACCTACAGTAAATTTTGTCGGGTTCGGAGTCAAGTTTCTGGATTACGACAACGACGGATTGTCGGATATCGCCATCGCAAACGGCCACGCGGTCGATAATATCGCAAAAACGGATTCTACGACTACCTACAGACAGATACCCCAACTTTTTCACAATATCGGGTCGGGAAAGTACGAAGAGTCTACCAAACTTGGAGGACGATCCTTTCAAACTCCCATTGTCGGCAGAGGGTTGGCAGTCGGCGATTTCAACAACGACGGCAAACCGGACATTCTCCTGATGGATATTGATGGGCGAGCGCAACTGCTTCAAAACGACTTGAAAACTGAAAACCACTGGCTGACTCTCAAGCTCAAAGGAGTGAAGAGCAATCGTGACGGGATAGGATGCGTCCTGACGATCACTGCGAACAAGCGAACCTGGAAACAGATCGTCTCGACAACGGGCAGTTTCCTCTCGGCAAGCGATGTGCGACCGCATATCGGTTTAGGAGCCGCTAAGAGCGCGGACAAAATTGAACTGCTCTGGCCCTCCGGCAAAAAACAGACCCTCTCGGATGTGCCGGGAGGCGGGATTTTAGAAGTGACCGAGAGGTGAGAATCTTGCGCGAAGCAGGGGAAGAAGGCGGGGTTGAAGGATGAACGCTTCACTCGCACCGCGGTCGAGCAAACACGAAGAGTCCTGGGAGCGCAGAGGGAACACTGTGCAAGTTCCAAAGAGCGAGCGGTCTGGAGAAGAATGGATGAAGAAACAAACTGTCATTAAAATCGCGCAATGGAGCCTCGTGGCGCTTGGGGGAACGGCGGCGGCGGCGGGAATTGCAAACTGGTCTGCGGCGCGATCCGAGCAGAAATTTCAGGAGAAACTACAGACTGCTTCTTTGAACGAACTTATAGAACTTTCGAAAACGAAGCAATTCGACCCCTCCCTCTATTACACCCTGGGGCTGAAGCTGATGGAGGAGGGCAAGAACAAGGAAGCCGCTATTAATCTTGATCGATCCGTCCGAATGAACCCTAAGTACGCGCCCGCCCGCGCCGCACTCGGATTATCACTGGCTCGAATAGATCGCCCTATCGACGCGGAAGCGCAACTGAAAGCAGCCATTTCCCTCGACCCGAAGTTGCAGATATCTTATTTCTCCCTCGGCAGCCTCTACGGCAGATACTCTCGATTCGTTCAGGCGAAAGAGACGCTCATCAAAGCGGTGGAACTCAATCCGAAAGACCTGGAAGCCAAATATCTGCTCGCGATAGCCTATGGCAACGTCTATCAAGACGACAAGAAACTTGAGTTGTTGGAACAACTTGCCATAGAAGACCCGGACAACGTCCGCTATCTGAAATCGCTTGGATACGTCTATCTTTTTTTCGGGAAATTTTCTCAGGCGGAGGCGAACTACCGGCACATCCTCAAGCTCGTCCCGGACGACAACGAGACGCACTACCTATTAGGGCGTTCGTTGGCGGAAGAGGCCTCTACTCCGGAGCAGTTCGCCGACTCCGAGCGGGAATTGCTGGGAGTTCTCCCGAAAGACCCGAAAAACGCGAGCATTCACCTCGGATTGGGCATCCTGTACTTTCGGCAAAACAAGGCGGCGCGAGCGATTCCTGAGCTGGAGCAGGCGATCAAACTGGGGATAACGGAACAGAAAACATGGCTCTATCTGGGGCAATCCTATGCGAAAGCGGGCAGAAACGAGGATTCAAAACGAACTCTGGCGCTGTTTCAAGAGAAAGCGCAGTACAAGCGAATGACAACGCAGATGGAGAACAGACTCTTCAATATTCCTGCGGAAAAAGAGACGCGAATGAAATTGGCGAAACTCTATCTGACGCATAAAGACTACAAAAGCGCCGAATCGCAACTTCAGACGTTGCTGTCCCAAGACAAAGACAACGCTGAGGCGAAAATCCTATTGCAGTCCTGTCAGGGTCGAAAATGAGAGCGGCATCAAGCTTCAGGGCATCTGCGAGATTGCCTGAGCATGTAGCGGATGAAGTGAACGAGGATGTTTGCGCGATATGAATCGCGATTGAAACCGGAGCGATTTAAATCGCACTACTCTTCCAATACTCCCAGACTTTTTGAGCGGTTGCGGGTGTTGATGAGAGCGTAGGGGTGATTACCCCCAGAGCTAGAGTGGAGTCTCATCATCGGGGTTAGAACCCGCGAGAGACTCCGACATCTACGGGGTGGTCGCTTCTTGCTTAACCGGGGGAGTCGGGGAGCCGGGAATCCCCATTTTTCGGGCGTCTTCCGATGAAGCGGGTTTCTTCATTTCGCCCCCGCCGCCCGCTCCCTGTGACATTGCGCTGGGATGCCCTGCATCCTGCCCGATGTACGCAGGTTTGTCTGCAGCCGCTTTGAAGAACATCGTTCCTACATAGGCGAGTAGGAGTACTATCGCAGCGATTACGACACCCGGATGAACTTTCTTTTTCATCTTTCATCACTTTCATCTGAAGTAAAGACTGACCTCGCCACACATCTTTTCAAAACAAGACGACTTTGCAACGTTTCTTTCCCAAAATTGAGAGGCGACACTGTTCGCTATTTTCGTAGAAGACGTATGAGAGAGGTTGTTCAAAAAGACCAAACTCCCCGGCGTGCTGTTGCATGCCGAGGAGCGATCTTGAACCGGATGGTTTAGAGGGTTTTGTCGCCAGGAATGTCGACTGTGACCTGACCGCAACCGGCAAGCGTGTCGATGGCGCCGCCGCCGGGAAGCACGTTCCATGCGCCCCAGAGCGAACCGTCAGTTTTCGACCAATCGTATCCTGGGAATTTGTGCAATCCCGCTTTGTGACCGCCGTGGTCTCCTGCGGAAGTGCCTACATTCTTACCAGGCTCGTAGACGGCGCTCTTCACATGCACGTCAACATAGAGGTAGTTGGACTGCATAGTGTGTCGATACGCCATCTCGCTCTCGGCGTCGTTGACGGAGCACCATCCCCAGGTGTTGTGAGGATCGTCGCCCCAGTTTGCGGAGTTGGCTCCACAGTTGTCTCGCTCGGTGAGGTGGAGCGTTTGAGAGGGAAGCGGAATAGCGGCGAGCGAGGGGGCGGGAGCGCCTTGCGGGGAAGAGTTTCGATCAGGGCACCAGTTGCCGCCGATGTTGCCGGGCATAGAGAAACTTCGGACAGCGGGGACGCCGCCTTTAGGGAATTTGTTGTTTCCCTGAGTCAGGTCGCTCGGGCAACCTGTGACCTGATTGTTCTTCAAGTAAGGTTGAATGAGTCGGTCGAAAGATTTGACGAAATTCTGGCTGTCTCGCGCGTCCGGCAGATCAGTGTTTCCGGGAGTCGCTTGCCAGGGGCACAGTCTTTCATCATAGTCCTGAGTGTACATGGCCAGGCCTGTTCCCTGGTTTCGGAGGTTGGAAATACAGGATATCTGTCTTGCTTTCTCACGGGCTTGAGCAAAGACAGGGAAGAGAATTGCTGCCAGGATCGCGATAATAGCGATAACTACGAGTAGTTCGATCAGTGTAAATGCACGCTTAAGCATGGTTTTAGCTCCTTCAAAAGCTTCATCGATGTAGATAATGATAGGAATGCGGCTGTTGACAGCCAGATTGAAAGGACTAGCGATTGGCTCTTCTTGTATCGTCAGAATCTAGAACAGGACGGATGATCGAAAGCCGTTTGAGAGAACGATAATTACTTGTTGGCATCAGCCGCCGCCGGAGCTTGCGCGCCGGTAAAGCCCATTTTTCGGGCTTGATCTGCGGTAGGTCTTCCGCTAACCGCCTGGGTTGAGCTTGAACCGGGCTGTTTCGCATCCTGTCCCGGGTAGGCAGGTTTATCCGCGTTTGACTTCCAGAGATATCCTCCGATGAGGACAACCGCTACGACGATCACTACGGCGATTGCTGCGGGACTAATCTCTTTTTTCACTTTCTTTTCCACCTCCCCTTCCATGAAGATCAAACACGCTATTTTCAAATGAATTGAAGAGCGATGCAAGATCGGATTCTGTCCGCTGCAATATCGAACACAGCTGAAAATCCTCCTTCGTTATACTAACATCCTTGTACGGAAATGTCAAGCGATAAGTAAAATATTTTTAAGACAGCATCAAAATTCCACCTATTTTTTAAATAATTTATGCCACAGCTGGCTTAAATAATACCTGTGATAATAGATGCTAGCATTTGCAAAAATCGCTCACGCAAGCATCTTATAGCTCTTGATATCTTCGAGCGCTTGATGTAGCCATCCGTCACTTCCGTGGCTATTGTTGACTGAGGAATTTATTGTAGCGAATAAGAGCGAACAATATTAAAAAATTCACTTCTCCATCCGCCTCCTTTTATTACCCGGGCCAAGCGCAGGGAAGACGCCCCGATCCCTCCTCGCAGGCTTTCCCAATCGAATATCCTCAGAAATCTTGCAACAACTGAAACTAATATCAGGTATGCTTCTCTACGTAATTTATTCATTTTTTCATGCAACAGGAAGGTGACGAATGACTGCCGAAGTGAAGAGGTTGACTGTAAATGAAGTGATAGAGCGCAAGCTAGCCAATCCCGATCTTTTGTTATTGGATGTCCGTACCGATGAGGAATGGGAGGAACGCCATATCCCTGGAGCGACTCTCATTCCTATGCACAATATCGTGCGCCGCCTCAGCGATATGGACGTTCAACGCGAGACCATCGTTGTCTGTGAACATGGAGTGCGAAGCGAGAGCGTCGCGATGTATCTTGCGACAAAGGCGAGCTTCATTAACGTCTCGACGATGTCCGGCGGCTTAAGCGTGTGGAACGGACCTACGACCACCGGAGAGTGACGCGCGATCGCCGCAGCAGGAAGTCGCATTTATTTCCGCTTTCTGCGATTATTCCAAAATATCGTCGCGAAGATATCCGCCGAATCGTTGCTATTCATCACGACAGGTAGAGCCGCTTCGCAATACCGCAAGCGGAGGCAGAGCTTTTCTCCTCCCAAAACCGCCGTGGATGCCGCAAGTTCCAGATATTTGGAAGCCTCATTCAATGGTATTCCGAACAGTGTTCGTCCTTCGCTCAAAATTGAGTGAAGGACGATTTTTCGAGCGATGATTGTGGTAAATTATCTTAACGCATCGCTTCGTCCAAGCTCCGACTTCATGGAAAAAGCTGGGCAACGCAGTTACATAAGGATGTTTTCATGGATTTTCCGAGGATACATTGAGGATACATTGAGGATAAATAATTGATAACAAGACAATTCAAATGCACGAAAGAGAGTTTTAAGCCGCAGGAGACCAAAGGGGTTCGCTGGTTGGCGCCGAATGCGGATTTTTATCGATTCCAACAGTTCTTGCGCACTCAAAAATCAGAATGTCCTTCAGTCGAGGAATGGCTCGACTGGTATGCAAACGGCATCGTTTTCTGCGGATACCTGGAGGCGGGAAATCTGCGCGCCCTGGCAGCGGTCATCAAAAAAGATCAACCTGATTGGGAGCTAGCCGAGGTGCAAACCCTTGAAGCGTTTCGGAATAAAGGCTTTGCAACAGCAACTTGCGCATTCATCGCTTCATACGCTTTGAATCACCGTTCGGAAATCACTTATTTATTAGGACTAGAGTGTGTTGCAATGGAACAAATTCTTGCAAAATTGGGGTTCGTCGAGGTCTTCGCCGACAGCTCCGAGCAACCGAACTGAGATCATAATAGTCGAATACCGCCGCTCAAAGCCGCATTCAAGGTACTGTAAGCGCTCGGCAGTAAAAAAGCAAGCGTCTTCCAAACGGGAAAGCGCCTCCGGCGGTTGAATCGTGTACTTAAGATACTGGAATTATCGTCATTTAGCGGGATAGTTGAGCGCAAGGTTCTACGAGAGCGCCGAAGGCGCTATTTTTTTATTGACGGGCAATTTCCGCATTCGGAACGCGAGAGCGCCAGAGGCGCTTTGCATCGTGGGAAGCGCACGGCGGAAGGCCTCTCTGCCTGATAGCTTAGCGCTGCTCTCTGGGACGTTTTCAAGAACAAGAGAGAGATTGAAAGGTCGAAATTATGTTGTCTCCTTATTTCAAAAACAATGGACTCATCGCTTTCATTATAGTAGCCCTGTTTGTCTTCGCTCTATCCGTTGAAACGAACGCGCAGACACGGAAAAATCTCCTGATCGAACTTCGCGCAGAGGACGTCAGCGCCGGTTCGGAGATATGGGCGAATAAGGGCGACATGGGAGACTTCAAACGTCTGGGCGCTCCGAAAAAAGTTTTGATCCGAGGAGTGACCGCATTGCTGTTCGACGGTTTGAACGACGCCTATCGAGGACCTGTCACGAACTCCGCACTGGAAGGCGCCGCACCGCGAACCATCGAGGTCTGGGCGTACAACGAATCCGTCGATTCGGACGAAGAGACTCTCGTCTCCTGGGGGCGAAGAGGACATGAGG
>JAYVOT010000455.1:0-1820 GCA_043757795.1 Chthonomonadaceae bacterium
TGAAGCCTTCCGGATGAACGCCAAGTCGATAACCTTTCCACCAGTCGCCGCAAACCGCGCCGCCTGTGACGTATTTCACGTCAAGATAGTCTATCTCCTCCAGGACGTGCGTATGCCCCTGAAAAACAGCCTTGACGTTGTAGCCTTGTATGAGATCGAAAAACTTTTTTCCGTTTTTAACGACGAGCGAAGGCGGCAACGCTGCTGTCGTTCCAGTGGTGTAGAACATAAAGGCGGTGAAGATCGGGAAGTGCGTGAGAAAGACCATCGGCATCGACTTCGGGGTTGTCGCAAGGAGCGTCGTCAGCCACTTGATCTGCTCGTCGTCGATAAATCCCTCGTAGGAACCGGCAGGAGTGATGCCGACGGAGTCCAACTGAACAAATCGCCAACCCTGATGATCGAAGGAGCTATAAGAACTTTCGAGCTTCAGGCGCTTCTTCCACAGTCCTTTTCCATATTCGGCGTTTTGCGAATCCGGCTTGACGGTCGCGTTGAGGTTGAACACGTCGTGGTTCCCCACGCTGTAATGCAGAGGAAATTCCAAGTTTTCCGAGGCGCGACTCCAAAGATCGAAGACATCGTCCGCCCTCTGTCTGGAAACGAAAGCTGCGTCCATTACAAGATCGCCTCCGATTAGCCCGAATGCAATCTTCTCTTTGAGCGAGCGGACCGCCTTGAAGGCTTTTTCGACGCCCTGCGTCGCCCCTAATTCCGGTTGTATGTGCGTGTCAGTGATGTGAACGAACGAAAACGAGGGCTTTTGAAACGCATCAGCCCGATCTTCCGCAAGCGTCAACCCTATTGCTCCGGCCGTTCCCATCGTCATAAGGGAGCGTCTTGTGATCTGTCCCATTTTTTCTAAATCCTTTCGTTCGGCTAAAATATTGTCATGCGGCACGATAGTCGATTCGTATGAGAGCTTATTTTATAAATACTTCCCTAAACGCGGCAATCCCTTCGCTTTTCGCGTTCGATTGAGGTAAATTGAAGAAAATACCTCGTAAAGACTCATAAGGAGGCTTCAAAAAAGTGATGAGTTCCTGTTTAAAAATTGGTTGGATATGTCTCTTTTTGGCGATGATCGCTCTTCCCTCAGTAGCGCAGACCGAAAAAATCGGGACACTGAGAGCCGCGGCGGGCAGCGTGGACATCACGCCCGCTCGCACCGCTTATATGGCGGGCTACGGATCGAACCGAAAGAGCTTGGACGCGCATGACAGACTGATGGCGAAGTGCCTCGTATTGGAGTCGGCAGGAACAAGAATCGCTATCGTCTCGGCAGACCTGATCGGCATCCCTCGCTATCAAAGTGAAAAAATTCGCTCACTCGTGAAGTCGATCAAACCGGAGAACCTCTATCTCGCAGCCACCCATACGCACTCTGGTCCCGATACGGTCGGGCAGTGGGGCCCCGCCGTAAATGTCAGCGGCGTCGATCAAGAATGGATGGCGGGGGTTCGACAAAAAATTGCAACATTAGTGGATCAGACTTCGGCGGCCGTGAAACCTGCCGCCATAAGGTTCGCTGAGACGGGACAGGTCCCAAGAGTATCCAAAAATATTCGAATCCCTCGCATTCTAGACACGACGCTCTCCGTGATGCAACTGATTTCCAAGTCGGACGGTAAGCCGATATCGACTCTCGTGAACTTCGCCTGTCATCCGGAGATTCTGAACAACCGGCGCATGACGGCGGATTTCCCCCATTGGCTTTACGAAACGGTGGAGGGCGAAAGCGGAGTAAAGGGCGGCGTCTGTCTCTATCTCAACGGGGCGCAGGGGGGAATGATCACCGCCGATTACGATGAGTCGACTTC
>JAYVOT010000456.1:0-6606 GCA_043757795.1 Chthonomonadaceae bacterium
GCATGGTCTGACGCGTATGGAGATGGAAGTGAATAGCCTGGGAGAATCCGTTTTGAAACTCCACGACAAACACAGTTTCAAAGCGAATGTTTTCGCCTGCGATGAAAATGGGAATTTACAAAAAATCACGCCTAGCCAAAACAAGGATCTTCGCGCCGCTTCGAGTCAAATCCCAATCCGGAAACTTGGAAGCAGTCAAACAGTTCCGGTCATTCCTGTTAGCGCAGTGAGCGGAATTCTAAAAAGGAAAGCGACGACAGCTTCCGCCAAGCCCGAAAGAGAGATCACGCAAAGTTCAGAATAGTTGGTACAACTAGATTCTAGGACAACGAAAACCTGACTCGTTGAGTAAGTTTTAGGGTCGGGCTTAGCATTATCCGGAAAAACATTTCGCCGAGGGCACATTTGCAAAACGGCTCCGCCCGATGTGACGACTCCCAACGTTGCGGGTTGCATTTATTGCCCTAAGGGCGTCCCGCCGAAGGCGCTATAGCGAAAAAGCTCTGCCCGTCGGGACGATTCGCAGGAGAGTACTCAGGACGCTAGAGCCGGACGCTTGTATGGCGAAAGCCCGTTTATGTCCAAAGGACATTTGGCGAAACGTCATTGAACCGAGTAATTTATTGCCTGGCTCAAGTCATAAAGAGGGCAAAAACAAGAGGGGCTACTCCTCGTCGGTATGATTCGTAGCCGTGTGTTTTCTCTGTTGCAGGGTTCATTGGGCTGCCTAGATCGGCATAGGCAAATTCAACTTTGCAAAGGCGCTTCTCTCGGCTCGCAAAGAACTTTCGTTTTGACGGAATTCGCTATAAAACATTTTTCATGAGCCTCATTGTGCATGGCTATGATATCTTGCTCCACAGGCAATGCGCGCCCATTGAAGCGCGCGTCCGGGCGGAGCGTCACGCAAGTTATTGCGATTTTACCCTCCTCGTTCCTACCCATGACGCCGACTGCCTCATCGCGGTAACTATCGACAATGAAACCTCTGCCGACAGCAATGGAGAGAAACCACAACATGTGACAACTCGATAGGCTTGCGACGAAGGCTTCCTCCGGATCGACTGCCGCGGAAACGGAGAGCGGCAAAGGAACGACATTGGGGGAAGATGAAGCAAGTACCTCTACTCCGCCGTCGAATATCCAGCGGTGTCCTCTACTATAGAGATTGTCGGTAAATTCGGATTCATCGCGGTTCCAAACTATCGTCGCGTGGTATTGAGACATGAGTTCCAACTCCCAGTTTCGTGGTCATGACGACTTTAGTCCGTATCCGTCCGGGTTTCCTGTTCTTGAAACCACTCAACCAAAATTCCCGGATCGATATGGGAAGCCGCCACGACGAGTCCTTGCAGGAGGATTGCGCGAGATGCGATCTGCCGGGCGGAAAAATAGCAAGGCTCGTGATACTCCGCTACAGGCGGCGCATAATTAGCAGTAGAGATGCAGTACGATTTTGCCCAATCTTCGGTTGACAGACGGTTTGTTTTCTTGATCGCTTTGCAAGCCAAACTAGCGAGGATCTCGCCAGGAGACTTTCGGGCGCCAGCCCAAAACTTCTTTCGCGGCGGACGAGTCAATTAAGGATCGAAATGGTTTGTCCGCAAAATAGGCTTCGCGATCCTGAACCCAGGGAACTTCAGGATGTATCGCATCCGTCATTTCCGTTGTCGGGATCGGACAAGCCATGTCGTCCGCGTTTAAAAGGAAGCAGGCATGGGATATATTTTCAACTGTAAGGCTTCTCAAAACCGCATCGCAAACGTCTTTCACATCCACATAAGCGCACAGTTCACTTCGAAACCAATTATTTCGCTGTTCTTGCGACATGTTCTGAAGCCAATGGCTGAACCCTGAGCCGCCGCCGGTTACGGAGACTGGTCGTAGGCAAATTGTAACGATGCCGTATTTCGCACTGTAGCTTTTGCAGGCCTCCTCGCCCAGGTGTTTCGAAAGTTGGTAGTTGGATTGCGGATGTCGCGGATAGTCGTCCCGAACAGGAAACTGAAGCGGCTTTGAATGCCCTCCGACAACTCCTAGAGCGTTAACGCTTGAAAAATTTACAAGTCTGCCGACTCCGGCTTCTTGACAGGCGAGAAGAACATTCAATGTTCCTTGCACATTGATATTCAGCAGGTCTTCCGGCGTTCCCATCCCGTCATTCGCAACAGCGCCGAGATGCACCACGGCATCCACCCCCTGCACCGCTCTGCGAACGGAAAACAGGTCTCGCAAATCCCCGCTCAAGTGCTCCCACCCCTCCGCCTTATGCGCCGCTCTGTCGAAACTTCGCACCTCATATCGCGCTTCCAATAAAGATTTTACTAACTCTCTGCCAATTCTTCCCGCGCTCCCGGTCACTAATATTCGCATCAACTGTTCCTCTACTATTGGAATTGACATTTGGATTCTATCGATTGAGTTGTCGCTATGAGGCAACTCAATTTCGGAACTGTCGCACTTCGATAGCGTTCTCGCTTCCGATTAGCTTGCGCTCTTTGCATGACTTTGAAATCCCCTGCATAAAAGCGCAAGCCAGCAAGGCATTCGCGCGCTCTCTACAAAATCCTTCCGGGTCCGACCTCGTTCTTCGCCAACATATCCAGCAGAGCGTTGCCGTCATGTTGAATCGGCAAATCAACTCGGGCGCGCAACTGACTGCTCAAATAGGTTCCGAAGATCAGCTCCGTATGTTGAATAGCGTGATCGACTGAAATGAGAGAGACATAACCCGGTTCATCAAGCTGACGAATGACATCAAGGTGCGAGAGTTCCCATTCTGAAATAGGCTCTTGCGGAACTTCGACTTCTTTCCATCCTAAATGATTTTTGCTCAAAATACGCATTTTTCGTTCGGAAAGAACTTCGATCACGCCTTCCTTGCCGATAATGCGATGCACGCAACCGATTTTGGCTTCGTTTCCGACGATCATCAACCCGCGAACTCCGTTCTTCCACTTGAAGTGCGTGATCGCCTGATTCTCCATGTACGCCCCGAAGATTCGCTTTTCCTTTCGGCTGTCGATCTGCCCGATGACCCATTCAGCCGGCGTTTCTTCGTTGTAGAAAAACATCATGTCCAACCAGTGCGTGCCCCAGTCGAACATATCCCCGACCTCGGCTTCGATCTGAACGAGATCGCCTATCTCGCCGTCTCGAATCGCCTGTCGTACCGCTTGAAAAAGGTGAATGAACCTTCTTTGATGTCCGAAAGTGAGTTTGCCTCCGTGCAATTCAGCGGCGGCTTTCATGCGTTTCGCGTCGCCCCACAGCGTCGCAATGGGCTTCTCGCAGTGAACCGCTTTCACTCCCGCCTCAAACGCGGCGATCGTCATCTCGGCATGCAGGTGAGGCCAAGTCGTGACGCTGACGATGTCCGGTTTCTCTTGCGCCAACATCTCATGATAGTCGCGATAATGTTCGGCTGGACTTTCCCAACGTTTCAAAAAATCAGTTGCTGCGTCATCGTCTATGTCCGCTATCGCAACCAGTTCCATCCTTCCCGACTTTGAGAAGTTCTTCCAATGGGAATGCGCCATTCCAAAACCGGTTTTTCGCTCATCATCCCACGGAAATCCCGTTCCGATAATCGCATATCGATACGTTGCGCTCATGTTTGCTCCTGAAGTTAAATTTGTCTACGTATGTTGTAGTTCGCGTATTCAAAAATTTATTGAAAGTTGAACGGCAAATAACATCTTTTTCACGTTTTATTTAGAGGTTCGCAGATCATGGCGATCTGTTTCTCTCCGCGATGCGTCAAAACAAGCGTGTATTCGGCTTCACCGCATGGTTTCAGAGACTTTCGAACCTGATCCGGTTCGTGAATAACGCCACGTTTCTTGACCACTGTGATTTTACCTCCGAGCTGACGCAATTTTGCCTGAATCAACTTGAAATTGAAGGGAAGAGTCTCTATTATTTTGTACGAGGAGGCGAAAGGGATTTCAATCTCTTTCGACGCGGTCATATAAGCGATTGAGAAATCAATGAGAGACGCCCCGATTATGCTTCCTAATTCCGGCAGCAGATGCGCTCTAATGACAGCCGGATCAGGCTCATAAAGCCACTCTTGCGGATCGGAAAGTAGAATTGGAGGACATTCGAAAGGATGCAAAGTCACTGGAGGAGTTCCCGGACGCAACAGAGTCGCAGAGTATTTCGCATCCGATTGAAAGCCGATCATTTCGTATGAGATTGGAGGAAGTGAAGGAAAGTCTTTTGCCAGATCGTCGAACCAGAGCGCCGCTTCTTTGCACTCGCCTCGATCCGAAATAAACTCGACGCGTCCGCCAGTTGCCAATAACGTTTCATCGTCAATCGCAGGAGAGACCTTGACTGCCGTTCCTGCAAAATGCTCCCTGAGGTGATTGGTCCAGGAAAGGGGAGGCGAGTATTCTCGCGAGTTCGCCACTCTTTTTCTGCCGCCCGCCCTGCTGTCCGCTCTTCGCGAGGGATCGAAAAAGGCGAATTGCACGTCATTCTTCCTGAGGGCCGCCAGATCAAGACTGATCGCATTCGCGCATAAAACTTCCGTTTGCGAACGGTCGCCTACTTCCTTTTGGGAAAGTGCAACGTTGTGTTGTGCGCAGAAGGCGACAGCGGGATCGGAATCGACTGACAAAACTCTGGCTCTGCGCGAAAGAGCGACGGCATCCCCGCCGATTCCGCAGCAAGCATCCAAAATCGGCGAGTTGAGGGGGAAACGAGAGGCGCGATACGCCGCTAAGCTTTCAGACGTAGATTGCTCCAGCCCTTCGGGAGTAAAAAACATCGAAGCCGCATTCGAAAACTTCGCCTTCGCTCGCCGCCTAAGCTCTAATTGCTCCACGGCGACTTGAACGATTTCGGGGGGAAATTTCCGTCGCAGAGTCGTGATTCTAACGAGACGATCTTCCGGTAGAGCGGAAGCGCTCGCAAGCAAGGCGACGCCTTCGTCGTTAGCAAGAAATTCTAAAGCGTCTCTGTATTCATTTGCAGTCAATCCGATTTATCCTGATGCTTTGATTTGGCGTTTGATACTGAGCAAAACAGACCTTAAACGCGATATAAAGAGACTGTCGTTTCAAAGACGTTTTTGATCCGGACTCAAACCGGACTCTGACTTATAAGATAAATTCATTCATTTGTCGTCGTCCAAATTTGTTGTACTAACTCATAGTTTTGAAGGGCGGCGCACTGTTTTCGTCCTTTGAAGCGACACGATTATGTACGCGCGATTTTTGTTGCCGCCGCCTTGACTCTTCCGAGAAGAATGTGAGACACTAAAGTATGTCACGAAATGTTGCACTACACGAAATAACAGACTCCGAACGAGCGATTCTCGTCTCCGTTGAGCGAGATGAAGCCTTGCGACCCTACGCTATGGAAGAGCTGACCGCACTGACTACCACTGCGGGCGCAGAAGTAGTCGGAGAGTTTTTCCAACGCAGAGATCGTCCTGATCCGGCGTATTTTATAGGAACCGGAAAAACGGAAGAGCTTTTCGCAGGCGTGCAAGACTCCTCAGCGAATCTTGTGATCGTGGACAGCGAACTCTCGCCTGTTCAAACGCGAAATCTCGAAGAAGCCGTCAAATGCCGGGTCATTGACAGGACCCAGCTAATTCTTGATATCTTCGGGCAACGAGCGCAAACCAGAGAAGGCAAACTGCAGGTGCAACTCGCCCAACTCACCTACATGCTCCCCCGATTGGGATTGCTCTATACCAAGTTCGAGCGGCAACAGGGAGGGATCGGAGTTCGCGGCGGAGCCGGCGAGACAAAGCTCGAAACGGATCGACGCAAAGTGCGAGCTGTCATTGGAGACCTCGAAGCGCAGATCGCGGAGATTAGAGCCAGTCGACAACAACAACGTTCTCAGAGGAAGCGTCTAGCCTTTCCTTCTTGCGCCCTTGTAGGCTACACCAGCGCCGGAAAATCGACCCTGATGAACACCCTATCCGGTAGCAACGTGTATGCCGACCCCAAACTTTTCGCAACCCTCGACCCCACCACCCGACGCGTCGTTCTGCCGGATGGTTGGGCGATTCTTTTGACGGATACCGTTGGTTTCGTTAGAAATCTGCCGACGCATCTTGTCGCGGCTTTTCAAGCGACCCTAGAAGAGACGATTGAAGCAGACTTCCTGATACATGTCGTCGATGCCGTTCACCCGCATAGAGAAGTGCAACAAGACGCTGTTTTGGAGGTTTTGGACAAACTAGGGGCGGGTGAAAAACCTATCATCACAGTCTTCAACAAGTCTGACCTCGTGAAAGATCGTTCCGCGTTGCAGGAGATGACTCTCGCTACGGAAAACTCAGCCTACATCTCGGCGATGAAAGCCGAAGGAATACCGGCTCTGATGGATCAAGTAGTCAAAACTCTGTCAAATCTGCTTGTCAGCGTGCATCTCTGTTTTCCATACGATAGAAGCGAACTTGTCGCGCAGTGTTACGAATACGGCAGAGTGGAAAAAGCGGAATACAAGGAAGACGGAATCCATGTCTCGGCTCATATCACTCGCGACCTTGCCGGCAGGATCGCAAAATACAACCGGGTTTAGAAGATTGAGGAAATTATCGCACTTAGGAGTCACGTAATAACTGAACTTTAGCCATTTTTA
>JAYVOT010000457.1:0-1816 GCA_043757795.1 Chthonomonadaceae bacterium
AGTATCGTGTGCGAAGCACACACGGCGGAACGCCACCCAGACCGTGACTTTAGTCATGGGACTCTCGTCATGACGCTCTGTCGTTTGCGTAACATGAGTTAAGGAACTATTCAGATGTTTTGCAATATTAAATCCGCTCTGTCCATCTCCTGCATCGTTGCAGGTTCGCTCGTTTCAATCGCTAGTCCGGGATACGCACAGAAGACTAATTCCGGCGAACCTATCTCTGTTACCGAAATAAGAATGGGAACGGCTCCCCATGAGGTTTTGAGTCCCACGAAGGGCGGTCTGTTTCTTTCGAGGGACAACCTTCATTTCGGATATATAGAACCTTCTGCAGCAAATGAATTCGGAGTCAAAGACTCTTACCGAGTTGTCGTCGATGGAAAGCAGGAGGCGGATTATAAAAGCATACGCGGGAGCGTGGAATTCTCTTTAGACTCAAAACACTACGCATATTTGGCGGAACAATCGGATGGCTATGTCGTTGTCGTAGATGGAAAAGCGCAAAAGGCGCAAAAGGGAATTAGAGCGAAACGATTTGAGCTTTCCGGAGATGGAAAACACTGGGCTTACCTTTTAACGCGACCGAATAAAAAGACGGTTGTAGTCGTCGACGGAGTGGAGGGAAGCGAATGCGACGATGCCGGGTACGTCTTCTTTAGTGCGGACAGTAAACGCTATTACTACGAGTACAAAATCGACAAACATTCCTATTTAATGCTCGATCAAAAGGTTTTCGGTCCCTACGATTCGCTCTCAAGGGAGAGTTGGAGCGCTAATAGCGACCATTTCTGCTTCCTCGCAAAACGACCTGACGGTTGGCACGCCATCCTCGATGGGAAAGAGGGAGCCGCGACTGAGGAGATTGCAAAGAGCGATTTTCGAGACGTATTTGAGATGAGTCCGAACGGTGGACTAGTCGCCTATGTCTCGAAAAAAGGGAACGACACTTACTTCAACCTTAGCGACAACGTCAACTTTTTCAGCAGTAAGGCGGACAATGCGATTACAAGGTTATTCTGGAGCGCAGACAATCAGAGAATTGGCTTGGTCGTCGGAAAAGATCAGGCGATCAGCATCACTCAACTGAACTCCGCCAAGACGAAGTACCCGCCTGTTCCCCCGTTGAAAGCCTATCCGAAAGTCGTTGTCGACACCTTCGAGTTTTCGCCGGACAGTCTGCGTTTCGGTTACATCGCAATTTCGGAAGTTGCGCCGAAAAACTTGCCGGAGATGAACCGTTTCGTCGCAGTCGTGGACGGGGTCGAAATCTCCTCTTTTCTGAACCAAGTTGAGAAGTTCGGTCGCACCTACTGCTTTTATCCCTTCATCAAGTTTAGCCCTGACAGCAAGCGCTTCGCCTACGGGGCGATGACAGAGACCAGGCAAGTTCACGTGATAGAAAACGGCGAGGAGGGGCCGCTCTTTGATGTGGACGGCTTCGTGTTTAGCGGGAACTTCCGGTATAGCCCGGACAGCAAGTCCTTCGCTTACCGGGGAATCATCAACAAGCGTGAAGTTTTAGTGGTGAACGGTAAAATCGTGAAAGCGAATGTGGAGTCTTACTTTTCGACGGGACTCCTAGTTTGGACTTCCAACAGCGTCCTGACTGCGGTGGGGTATCGGGGGGCGGAAGTATTCCGGGTGAGCGTCACGATTCGCTAAACGCAACCATTCATTCTTCGATCTTTGAAATACGAGGGATTTTAGTCCGGACGAACAGGATTGAATGCAAAGGCAAAACATCGAACTGTCTTCATGTTTATCCTGTTCATCTTCTCCATCCTATCTAAACAATCCGGAGTCTGACGAC
>JAYVOT010000458.1:0-1815 GCA_043757795.1 Chthonomonadaceae bacterium
CGCCGCCGGGAACAGGTATTGAAACCGAGATTCAAACCCAAATAGACGAGAGCAAGTCGCGCTGGTACAATATGGGGAGATGGTCTCAAGACACCTTGATCTTCCCTCGTGAGAGCGTCAAAGGTCAAAAGGACGAAGATGGCGATGTGGAAACCGACACGCTTGTGCTGAAAATCCCTGCAAAAAAATTTCAATTAAGGCTAACTCTCAAGCCCGACAGCGATGGAAAGTTCCCGAACCTGAAATTCTTCGGCGTCTCGCTAATTGATACGAAAGCAGTACAGGATACTCTTGAACCTCTTAAAACTGTTTGGGGGAAAGAGATCGTAGTTCCCGGCAAACCGCAATCCGGGTATCCCGATTCAAAAGGATGGTGCAGCCCGACTTGCGCCGATATGATCCTCTCTTTCTGGTCGAAACGCCTGAATCGTCCCGAACTCGATATGCCCGTGCCCGACGCCGCTCACGCTGTCTTCGACAAGGCGTATGACGGAACAGGAAACTGGTCTTTCAATGCGGCTTACGCAGGGTCATTTCCCAAAATTCGCGCCTATGTGTCGCGCTTTTCGGACATTCGGGAACTGGAGTCCTGGGTCGAGATGGGACTCCCGGTAGTCGTGTCAGTCTCCTATGACCTCCTGAAAGGAAAAACCATCGACAACGATCCGGGACATTTGATGGTCTGCGATGGTTTCACGGAGTTCGGAGACATTGTTTTGAACGACCCGGCACATCATCCGGAAAAAGGCGAAGGGTGCAGGAAGGTCTTCTCGCGTGCCAATTTCCTGAAAGGCTGGAAGCGCTCTAGAAACACAGTTTATCTCATCTATGCGGAAGGAACGAAACTTCCCCGGAATATTTACGGACATTGGGAGTGAAAATTTGACAAAGATTGACATTGAATACATAAAAGCAATTGCGAAAGAGGCGGGAGATCGCGCAGTAACGATGCTGAACGACATAGAAGTGGAGTTCAAAAAAGACGACTCCCTCGTCACGCACATCGACAGACAAACCGAGCTTTTCATCAGGAGGAAATTGGAAGAGAAGTATCCTAGTTACGCCTTTCAAGGAGAAGAGTATGGGCGTGTAGGATCCGATGGAATTCCCCTCTGGGCGGTAGACCCGATTGACGGAACGACGAATATGGTCTTCGGCATTCCTTTATGGGGCGTATCGATCGGTCTGATCGTAGAAGGCGTGGCAGTAGCGGGAGTTTTTTACATGCCGCTCACAAATCAGATGTTCTGGGGAGTGCGCGGCGAAGGCTCTTTCTGCAACGGCGTCAGATTACAAACGAAGGATCGAACTGAAATTCATCCGGAAGATACTGTCGGCTTCACGAGCGGGGCGATAAAAACGCTTGAGTTTCAACACATTTCAGGGCGAATTCGCTCCCTCGGCAGCATCGCGACTGAAGTCGTTTACGCTGCGAAAGGTTCGCTTTGCAGTCATGTAGGTTGCTATGAAGGCGCAAATGACCTTGCGGCAGCCCTCTGCATCGCACATGAGTCAGGATGCGTCAGCATATACCTCGATACTGGAGAGCCGCTTGATCTGAATGTCATTGTGAAAGAGGACAAAACGAGAGGTCCGTTTATCGTGGCGCCCCCTGAGATGGCAACATTGATAAGATCGCTCGTGAGGACGGAATCGAAAGAGGATTAACAGCTCAACTCACAATTTAACCACAACTCATGGCGCACGCTTCTTGCCTCTCCCGTCCGCAAAACGGCCACGCCTCACAGATGGGAGATTCAGCGCCCGGCGATAGATACGCCCTATAGACGAGCGTTTTTGCGCCGGGCTTCTGAT
>JAYVOT010000459.1:0-1812 GCA_043757795.1 Chthonomonadaceae bacterium
TTCACCGCTTGCGCTAGGGCTTGCTCGTTTCGAACAGGAACGATGAGGCCGCTAACTCCCGACTCCACCTCTTCCGCCAACGCGCCGACGTTTGTCGCGATCACCGGCAAACCTGCCATCATCGCTTCCATCACCGCAACGGGAAGACAGTCCGCCTCTGTCGGAAAAACGAAAAGATCAGCCGCCGCATAGAGATTCTTCAACTCGGAACTATTGGCTTGCAATCCCCTGTGAACCCTGATGCCCGCAACTCCTGCGAGTTCAAGTTCGATTTTTTCATCTTTCGTCACAATATCCAGTTCGCACAGGTTGTTGAGATTCTGTTGAAAAGCGCGGACAAGCGTCCAGCCCCCTTTTCGCTCAAAATCACCTCCGACAAAAAGAAGTCGAGTTTTGCTCGTCTTCTCCCTGTGCTTTCGTTCCGAACCGAAACTCCAACTCTCACGGTCGACTCCCGGCGGAATCACCGTCACTTTGTCGGGAGATATGCCGTAGTCCTGAATAAGTGAATCCTTCGCCCACTGACACCATGACACGATGTGCGCTGCATTTTCAAAAGTGGAACGATGCCATTTGTATTTTCGGCTCTCCAGCCAATTAATTTTACCTGCAAAATGACCATACGCCTCTCCAACTGAATCATAATTGATCGGAGTGGCGTCAATTGAGACGATGGAGGGAACTTTTCTCATCGCCTTCTTTGCAAACAGAGCGGTCGTCTGCGTGTGCAGAAAGAGCGCGTCGAACTGTCGTTTTGCAAATGCTTCCTCTAGAAGCGCTCGCGCACGCAGGCTTGCCTTCAAAGACCAGTTGTTTCGGATTACGGGCGTTTTCTCCCACAAATCGGGAGTCATAGCTTCAACGGGCATCCAAAAAGGCTCGACATCCGCCTCCTCTTTCGCCCACCGCGCTAAGTTCTGATGATGCGTAACGTGCCCTAACATCTGTTCCATTACAAAACCGAATCGATACAAAAACACCTCCGCGATTAGGACAGAAACGCCAATCATCCGTACAATGAAATTGCATCCGGAGTTGCAGAGCTTCTCTTTCAGCCCGGGCGCTAAACTTCCGACATAATTTTAAGCCCGCGATACACGCTGTCCAACGTATTGAACTTCTCGTAAACCACCTGCCTGCCGCGGCTCCCCATACTTTTCCTGAGCTGAGGCGAGAGAATCAGCGCGTCCAACCTTTGATGAAGCGCATCATAATCGTCCGGCTCAATCAGATAGCCCGTGTCTCCGTCTCGAATTATGTCCGGAATTCCGCCGACGTTCGTAGCGATCACCGGTAGCCCTGTCGCCATCGCCTCCAGCGAGACGAGAGAAAAACAGTCCGCACGAGTGGGAAGGGCGAAAATATCGCAACTCTGCGCCAAACTCACCAACTCTTGCGAGTTGCTCTTCAAACCGGTGTGAACTGTCACCCCTGCCGGAACATCCGGAATATCTCGGGTGGCAATGTGCAACTCCCAGTTTTTCAGGCTAGTCTTTCGCGCCCAACGGAGCAACAGGTCTCCGCCTTTTCGTTCGAAATCGTAGCCTGTGAATAGAATACGCACCTTCCCGTCTTCTTTACGCTCTCCTTCCGGCGCAGGTCGCCAGAGTTCGACATCCACCCCGGGCGCAAGAATATGCAGACGATCGGGTGACACTCCGTAATCTTCTACTGCAGACGCTCCAGCCCAATTTGACCAGGCGAAAAGCCCGGTAGCGGACTGAAGAGTCTCTTTTACTTTTTGGTTCTTCCAGGAGTTCAAAGCCCTGTTTCCGCCCGTTTCGTGGCCATACCAATGCGACATATCGTCGT
>JAYVOT010000460.1:0-1809 GCA_043757795.1 Chthonomonadaceae bacterium
CACCGACATTTAGGCGACTACGACTATCTTAGGAAACAACATGACAATCTCATTTCGATGATGGAATATTTGCGCGGCGAACTGGACGAAAGAGGAGTATATGCGAACAAGCGAAAAGCCTGGAACTTCGTGGACTGGTCTCCCGGATTCAACGAGGACAATGCGCTCACTCGGGGAGCGACTCATTTCTTTCTAACGAAAGCGGCGAAAGAGGCTTCTTTCTTGTTGCAAGAGATGGGAGATGCGACGAACGCAAAAGCCTATGCGAAGTTTGCGGAGGATTTGACTCGCGCAGCGCAAACCTATCTCCTTCCCGCCGGCAAACTGGCAGTCAGCGACCGACTTGCTCCCGGCACGATGACGTTCAGCGACCGTCGTCAAGACAATGCGATGGCGATCTACTCCGGAGTTGCAACCGATCTGCAAACCAATGCCATCTACGTCGAGCTTCTGACTCCGACTTCAAAAGCCTGGAACGAGGTCGCGACTCCCTACTACGACAACTATGCGATCTACGCGATGAGTCAGGCGGGGCACACGAAAGACGCGTTGGAGATCATTCGCAAGCGCTGGGGAGGGATGCTGGCGCAAGGGGCTACGAGCTTTTGGGAAGGCTATGATCCAAAATGGGACAAAACGAATTTCCACTCTCATTTGCAAGCGGACAACGGAACAGGCTACTTCGTAAGTTTAGCGCATGGTTGGTCAGCGGGTCCTACAAGTTGGCTTACTGAGCGTATTTTGGGAGTTCGCCCGACTTCCGGCGGCTTCAAAAGCGTCGAGATCGTACCGGATTTAGGCGATCTTAAATGGGCTGAAGGCGAGATACCTACTCCTCAAGGGGCGATTCATGTTCGTGCGGAAGGTGACGGCAGAGACACCGTCGTCACCCTCTTCCTTCCGAAAAATGTACAGGCTGAGGTGCGTATTCCTGGCGACATCGTCACGCAGGACGGAGTGAAAGTCGCGCCGGACGGCAGAGGTCAAGGCAGACAGACCGCATATCTTACAAAACCTGGCAAGTACATATTCAAAGGCAAGTATCTAGGTTTGTAGTTTTGAATGAAGCGTTGAAATCAAGTCGAAACTCCGTCTCTTAATTATCCTCTCAGGTTACGCACTCCGTAGGACGAAATGTCCGGGTGTTGAAATGAAAACACCCGGTTCGTGAGATTCAGGGTTTGAACTGTCGGGGTTTGGAAGCGCACTGCGCTTAGCCGGGTGTTGAAATGAAAACACCTGGCACAAAAATGGGTGTCCTGCGACGCGAGATTCCAAGGTCTCATAAACCCATCTATTTGCGTCAAGATTGAAGTTCCAGCATAGCTATGTCCAAAAAAACGCTTCCGCCGATGGCGCATTTGCAAAGCAGCTCTGCCCGAAACGATGCAATACATCTCGTTAAAGAAACGCTTCCGCCGATGGCGCATTTGAAAAGGGCTTGCCCGATGTGACTATTTGCAACGGTGAGAATGAATTTTTCTGTTTGGAGGGCTTCCCGCCGAAGGCGCTACAGCGAAAAAGCTCTGCCCGTCGGGAGCGCCATTAACGATGCAGTGAATAAAGGCGCCTTCGGCGTTTCTCACGTCTGGAGAACGCCCATTCATTTGCCGGGTGTTTTTCAACACACGGATTTGTTGGTTGCGTAACATCAGTTATTAACTCATGTTAAGCAAACGACAGAGCGTCATGACTAGAGTCCCATGACTAGAGTCACGGTCTTAGTGGCGTTCCGCCGTGTGTGCTTCGCACACGATACTCAAGGTGCGGAGTATGTTTCAAGAGACGCACCTGCAAACCGGCGCAGGA
>JAYVOT010000461.1:0-1804 GCA_043757795.1 Chthonomonadaceae bacterium
GACTTCGTGAAAAAGATTCGCTCGCCCGGAGTCAATGCCGATTCTTGTCCAGCCGCCTTCACGACTCCGACTGCCTGATACCCCGGCACGCAGGGGAAACCTGTGTCTCCGAGAGGGCGTTGCCCGGTAAGCGCCCACACTTCAGTCCCGACGCTGACGCCGCTGAACTCCACTTCGACGATGGCGTCCGTTGCAGTCACCGGCGCCATCTCGATTTTCTCGTAAGACGCCTCATTTACGCCATTGAATACGATCGCATCCGTCTTCATTCGCTCGTTCTCCCTTATCCGCAGATTCTACAGAGAGTCTACTCTTCAATTTCCGCAAACAGCGTAAAAGGCTAGAAAATGATGAAAAAGGATGAGCTATCTTCCGAAAATCAAAGGATTAGCCGTTCGCAACGGCATGTAAAATCCTAGATTGTCATGCAAAGAGGCTATTGACGGCAGGGAGTTGCCCCGTATTCGCTTCATCCCCTTTTCAAATGTCGGCGAATTGTGATATTATGGAACTGAGATTCGGATGCGGCAGTCTAATTCAGGATAACAGTTAAAGGGCGGTGCGGCGATGGCAAGAGAAGTTTTGGAGGCGGGTTATCTGCTGAATGAACGATATCGCATTATTCGTGTGATCGGCAAAGGCGGAATGGGAACGGTCTATCAGGCGGAGCACATCCGACTCGATACGATCCTCGCCGTCAAGGAGATTCGCGCCCAGGCTGGAAGTGAAGAGGACGAACTCGCGATGCTGGAGCAGTGCGAGCAGGAAGCCCGATTTCTTGTGCGACTAAATCATCCCAATCTGCCAAAAGTGACCGACGCATTTACCGATCACGACCGTTTTTTTCTTGTCATGGAGTACATTGACGGCGTCACCCTCGATCACAAACAGCGCGGAGCCGGTAAAATCGGTCTTAATCCCGCCCAGGTAGTTGAATGGGCTCTGCAGATCGCAGACGTACTCGCGTACCTTCATAGCCAACACCCGCCGATCATCTTTCGCGACTTGAAGCCTGCAAACGTAATGATTCAGCAAGACGGTTTGATCCGGCTGATCGATTTCGGCATTGCGCGCAGATTTCAGCCGGGAGCCTCTAAAGACACCTCTTTATTGGGAAGCGTCGGTTATTCTCCTCCGGAACAGTTCGGAAAACATCAAACCGACCATCGCTCGGACATCTACTCTTTCGGAGCCACCCTCCATCATCTTCTTACCGGCAAGGACCCATCCCACTCGCCGTTCAAGTTCGAGTCCGTGATTAAATTAAATCCTGTCGTTCCGGAAGCGCTCTCGGTTTTAATTGAAAGATGCACTCGACTGGAGACAACGGATCGTCCGACGAACATTCACGAAGTTGCCCTGGAACTGCTGGCGGTTCGGGATACCATGCCTTTCGTCTCCCACTCAAACTCCCTTACGGGCGGAAACGGAACTGGAGAGACGACTTCATCTCCGCTGACAGGATCAACCGTTCCCTCCAGAGTGATCATGACTCAAGGAACGAATAGCGGACGCACTCCCTCGCAAAAAGTAATGTCGCCTTCCGGAAAAACGAGTTCAGGATCTTTTTCAAGTGATGTGACGACCTCCTCTCTCGGCTACTCCGACAACAAGAAATACGTTGTTCCGATCATGATCGCTGCCGTTCTAGGGCTGACGGTCGTCGGATTCGCGTTTACTCGCATGGGAGTCAAGCCGCCCCCAACCAATCCGGACCCAAGCCGAAATGCATCTATTAAACCCGTCCCGCCAATTGCAAACGCACCGGTTGAAACAAATCCTACTGACCCGAAAATCAGCGAGA
>JAYVOT010000462.1:0-6561 GCA_043757795.1 Chthonomonadaceae bacterium
CCCTCTCTTTATCTCCGAAGTGGATATAGAGATCCCCCATCTGACGGCGGCTGATTCGAGTTGGAAAAGTGAAGTATCGTTCATCCGCCCACTGATCGAGTAGCGCTCGATTTTCTTTTGAAGCGGAGGCAATGAAGAGCGAATTTCGGACCGTCTGATTGCACTGAGCGAGATGTGGGTTCGTCTTCATGTCTTCGAGGCAAACTTGCGTTGCAGTCGTCAAATCGAAGTTTGTAGTGGCAAGGTTGTATAGATGTTTGAGAGCGATCCAGGAGAGAGCGCTTTCATGGTTTTTATTTTTCAAGAAATCTTTGGCTGCCTTGCCGGAATCAGCGGACATTCCCAATCCGTCCTCAGTATAACCCTTCATACGAACATTTACCAATTGTTCCGGAAAGAAAAGCAGTACGCTTTTCTCTTGAAAACTGGAAGTGTCTCGATTTCTCAATTGTCGCAAAGTCACTTGCTTAAGACCGGTTCGATTTGCGAACTCTTTGCCCGCATTTGGCGAATCCGGTACGCCGCCGACCATAGTCGTATCGTCATTCATAGAGTCGCGTTTGGGGTTATACTGCGGCGCAGTGGCGAGAACGGCAGGCGTCCAATCTCTGCTCATAGAGAAATACGAGGGATGCAACGGTTTTTGAATGAAGTAAGCAAGCGCAAACCCAATGACGGGAGCGAGAAGAAGAATCGCTCTACGCTTGTATTCAATCTCATGCTTCAATGCAAGAGCCGCTATAAAACCGGAACCACCCCAAATAAGCGCCGTCATTAGCAAATAGTGAGATGCGATCTCGAACCAATACCCCTGATGAAAGGTTCCTAAAGTATGGTAGAAGGGCAGAAGCGAAGGCGGTATTTCCGGACGCGCAAATCGAATGAGGAGTGATATCGCTAGAAGCAAAACGCCTGATCTGATGACGACTTCTTTATTAAAACTTATGGAGACTGCTGCGGATCGGGGGGGAATAATCTCCTCTTCAACTATTTTAAGTGATGGCGTTGCAACCGAATGTGCAAGCTGACTTTGCGAAATAGCTATCGCGGCCAGGACAATGAGGACTCCGAGAAGCGTTAGCAAAGGACCTTGCAGAGCATTGACGGACTCCATCAGTTGTATAAGGTTGAGATTCCAATCGAGTACCCGAGGAACAGGCAAGGGATCGGAGACTTCTTGGAAAGTCCGAGTGTTGTCCGGCATGAGGATGTGAGGCAAGGTAGCAGTGGCGAGCGTTCGGAAGCCGAACAATGCCCCTGACAGCGCGAAAAGCAAAGCGACGACTATCGCTCCTCTTAAGGGCGCAATGCCCTTTGTCGATAAAGTCGAATTAACGGTTGTTGTCAAAGAACGCCGTACTCCTCTGCATAGCGATGCTCTATCGCTTCAATTACGTCTGCGAATTGCAACTGATAAGTAATTTCAGCTCTAATTTCCAATTTTTCGAGCAACGGTCGTCCGATTCGCTCTCCGAGTCCCGCCTGAACTTGAATTTCCAGAGTGTTTCGCCTCTCTTTAAATCGGCGCATCGCCTGGTACTCGTTGATTTCCACTCGATCCAGATTCCTGATGAGCGGCAACAAAGCGGTCACTTGCGGACTCAGAGTCGTCAGCGCAGGTTGCGCTCCGAGCGACGGGTTCCACACGCTCAGCCTCGCTTTTGCAAAAAGAGGTAGGGGCGTTTTCTTCCTTTTCTTAAATTGAAAAGGCGAGACTCCTGGTTCGATAATAACGATCGTTCCTGCAGCCCAATCTCCTAAACGCTTGTAGTTCGGACTGAAAAAAATGCAACAAAGCCCTGGAAGTCCGCAAAGTACGAGAGGAGTGGCGAGCGGAAAGACACCGAAATCCAGAAAAATCAACATATTTCGCAAAAGGCTAGACAAAAAATTGATCGGGTATCCGCCGTCCCGAATGACTCGAAGTCCTAACATCTTCTTGCCCGGCGTTCTGCCTCCCCAGAATATTTCAAAAAATATGGGGTATACGAAAATCGTTAGATACGAAAAAATGGTGAACGCGCCGGATGCGATATCCCCGAATGCGAATCCCAAAAGCCCCGTCGTCGCCAACCGGAAGATCAGAAAACCCAATAGTATGATGAGCGCTCGAATGCATAAATCAATTACAGTCGCCAAGAATCGCGATGCGATCCCCGCCACCTGGTAAGTGACGGTGATATTCTCCGGCGTGGCAATCGTAATGGATCTGCTCATAAAATTAGTTCAAACTCTTTCTCATTCGATTCGGATACTGACAATAACTGCAAACAATGGGATTCAGAGTTTGAAAACCCTCATAAGAAAAAGCATCCCTCATGCGCAAGATCGACTGAGGCGATTTCTGCATCGCTTGTAAAATACATTCGGCACGATGCGACGCCGGGACCAGCAATTCATTCTTACGATTCATGCTTCATGGGTTTGGCTGGACAATTCTTCTTGCGCTGATCGGCTCATTCGTATCGTCAACTTGAACTGTCGTTTGCGGCAAATGCGGCATACTGATCAAGTTATGCCAATTTCTTCCGTCGCGCGTCAAAAGCGCATCCGCCGCCACAGGTCCCCAGGTTCCGGAAGAATAATTCGGGAAGGGTTGAAACGGCTTTGTCGCGGACCAAATATCCAATATCGGTTCGATCACATTCCACGCGGTTTCAACGGAATCCGCGCGATTGAACAGCGTGGGGTCTCCTTCAAGAGCGTCCAGAAGCAATGTTTCGTAGGCAGTGGAAGGTTCGGTTTTAAAGGCGTCGGAGTAACTGAAGTTCATTTCGACTTGTCGAATGTGCATTTCAGGACCAGGAAGTTTCGCGCCAAATCTCAGCGAGATTCCCTCGTCCGGTTGAATTCTCATGACAAGCAAGTTCGGCTCCATCTGATCTTCCGGCGAAAGGTGAAAAAAGAGGTGCGGCACGCGTTTGAACTGAATCACTATCTCGGTAACTTTGTGCGGCAAACGTTTGCCGGAACGGAGGTAAAATGGAACATCCGCCCATCTCCAGTTGTCCACAAAGAGCTTCAGTGCGACGAAGGTTTCAGTCTTGGATTCGGGATTGACACCTTCCTCTTGCCGATACCCAGGTAAAGAAGCTCCGTTTATCATGCCGGGGCCGTACTGCCCGCGCACAGCGATCTCGCTAAGATTTTCCGGATTGATCGGCACAATGGATTTCATTACATCCGCTTTTCTATCTCGAACGCTTGTTCCGCCGTATCTCACAGGAGGATCCATTGCGACGATCGAAAGGAGTTGCAAGAGGTGATTTTGGAACATATCCCTTATACAACCGGCCTCTTCATAATACTTGCCCCGATGTTCCACTCCTAAAGTTTCTGCTGCAGTGATCTGAACGTGATCGACGTATCTTCGATTCCAAATGGGATCGATGATTGAATTGGCGAATCGAAACGCCATGATATTTTGAACGGTCTCTTTGCCGAGGTAGTGATCGATTCGGTAGATCTGCTCTTCTCTTAGAACTTTGTGAATCGACTCGTTTAGACTGACGGCGGAAGTTAAATCTCGTCCGAAAGGTTTCTCGATGATGCAACGCGTCCAACCTCTGCCTTTCGATTCCTGCGTAATCAGTCCGTTTGAGCCGAGGCGTTCGACGATGTCCGCGTAAAAAGTGGGGGAAGTTGCAAGATAGAAGAGGTTGTTGCCCGGTTCGTCTCCGGTCTGCTGAATTTCCTTCAGCCGCTCTTTCAACTTCTGATAACCTTCAGGAGCTTTGAAATCGGCGGTAATATAGTAGAGACCTTTGACAAATTCGTCCCATATTTTCGGATCGAATTTATTGGCTTCTTTGCTCTCTTTGACGCCTTTCTCCATTTCAGTTCGAAAAGATTCGTCTGTCATTTCAGTTACAGCGAACCCAATCACGCTAAAGTTTTTGGGGAGCATATTTCCGCAAGCCAGGTTGTAAAGAGCAGGGATGAGTTTCCGATGCGTCAAGTCTCCTGAAGCTCCGAAAATGATGAAGGAACTCGGGTCGTCCGGCCGAGGTCTTGAAGAGCCGACGGATGGGAAAGGCACGGATGCAGTCGCGACCGGCAACTGTTCGGCAGTGTTGCTGTTCATTGGCGAGGAGTTCCTCCAGAGGATAAGTCAAGAATATATTTTTAACGAAATTATGGTCAATGAAGCCGCGTTTAATTACAAATGCATCTTCGTTGCTATCATTCTACCTCACGCCCTCAGTTCCCTCTTTTCCTTGTGAGGATGAATCGAAAAACTGCGTTGCTCCAGAGGATTACTCAGTCAAATTTCGATCATACGAAAATTAGAGCGCCCCAAGATTAGTTGTTCTAAACTAAGGGCGCTCTTCAAGTGTGGGAATTGTCGGTTTTTAGCTTTCGCAGAGTCGTCGTTCGTTCAAATTCCGATCTATGGAGTCAACTTCAAAATCAACCCTGTGGAGCCTGCCGGCCCCAATCGATCAGAGACGGCGACATAGATTTCACCGCTATCATCCTGCCCGAATCCCTTGATGAAGTGGTGCAATCGCCCATCGGTCGAGGAGGAAACGGTAAGCTCTCGAAAAGACCAGAGCGCCGAACGTTTTCGTTTATCGCCGTCATGCTCATCGCCGTCATGCTCGTCTCTCGGTTTCGCAACAAACAGAGTCCCGTCCGGCTTCACGAATCCTCGACTGAAATCGCCGAAGATGTAGAGACCTTTCAATTTAGCGATTTTTTCCCCGCGATAGATGTTTCCTCCGACATTAACTACTCCAAGCCCTCCGATGGGGTTGGAGGAGTTCGGGTATTCTATCACCGGATCGATGAGACGATCACCATTGGCGCCGACTGAAGCCCCTGTCGTAGGAGAGACTTTCTCATTGTTCGGATCGAAGAAGTGAGTCCCCTCTTTAAGATTCCATCCGTAGTTTCCGCCTATCTTCACGTCATCGATCTCTTCCCAGAGATTCTGTCCGGCATCTCCGACTAGCAGTTTGCCTTCATCATCCATGTCGAACGAAAAACGAAACGGGTTTCGGAAGCCGTATGCGTAGATCTCTTGCCGATTTTTCGTTCCGACAAACGGATTGTTGGATGGAATGGAGTACGGAAAAGCGTGATCGACGTCAATTCTGAGAATTTTGCCAAGCAGCTTAGTCAAATCCTGTGAATTTCCCAGAACGGGCGTGTGCCCAAGCCCTATATCGTTCTTGTTTCCCCCATCGCCAATGGAGAGGTAGAGGTTTCGGTCGTGTCCAAATGCGATGGTTCCTCCATTGTGATTGGATTGAGGCTTATCCACTTCCAACAATACTTTTTCAGTAGATACATCGACGGAATCTGCGTTTTTGGCTGCTTTGAACTCCGAGAGCCGCATCGTACTGTCCCACCCTGCGGGTGCTCCAGCCCTCAGGGGGATGCTGTAGAAAGCGAAAACGCGGCCGTTCGAAGCAAACTTAGGATGAAAAGCTAACCCCAACAGTCCTCGTTCGTCGTAGCCTCCGCGAAGACGAATCACTTTCCCCGTTAAATCCAGAAAGGGGGTCGTCTTCAGCGAGCCGTCGGAGGACAACAACCGGACAAGCCCTATTTGATCGATGATAAAGAGTCTTCCGGTCTTGTCATGGCTTGAAACAACTCCGATCGGGGAGGTCAGCCCGGATGCAACTGTCTTCACGCTGACTGAGGCAGGCGCTTGTTGCGCTTTGGAGGGAAACGAAGTCAAGGCAGCGGCAATAGCCATTATCATTGAGGAAGCCATTGCGTAGTTCAAACGTCGGTACATAATTCTACTCCTTTTAGATACCCAGGGTGAGAAGTGTCGAGGGTCTATTCGAACGGAAGGCGAGCTACAGCAACAATGCTGATTATTTACGAACGAACTGTATTGCTTGCCGACTCAATGCGAGGAGATTCGAGCTGTCTCAATCCGAAGTCGAACTAAAACCGCTGAAAAGTTGGGGGAATGAAAATGTTTTTTGCTACTCTGGATCAATCCAACTTTACTGCTTTCTACTCAGACCAGGGTTGCACGGGAATTCCAGGGTCTAAATTCACTACAACTTTTGGAACCTCCTCAAAGTCCATTATGTCAAAGAGTATTTCATGGGGTACTTACCACAGTTCGTGCTTGCGATTGCGTTGGCGGCCACCTTTAGCGTACAGGCTATGGCTCAATCATGGAGCGGAATAGCTTCAACAAGTCTGTCGACAGCTGGGGTTCCCCTACTTTTGACAGATGGTTCCGTGCTTGTGCACAACGTCGATTCCTCCGCCTGGCGGAATCTGACTCCAAATTCCAACGGGGACTATGTACTGGGAGTCTGGACGCAAATCGGCGACGTGCAGTGCGTCGTGCTTCCCAACGGGAACTTGATGCTCGCCAATTTTTTCGATACTCGCACAGCGATCCTTGATCCATCCACCTTGACTTGGTCGTTAAGTTCAACCGTCAATTTGAACGGGAGTTTTGTTGCAACGACGTGCGTCTCTCCGACACAGGTGCAATCCGTCGTTCCTTCCGCATCAATAGCCCGAAAAGGTTCTATAGGAATCACTATAGCGAACTCTGCGCCAGGTGGCGGAACCTCCAATCGA
>JAYVOT010000463.1:0-1800 GCA_043757795.1 Chthonomonadaceae bacterium
TTCAACTCTCGAAAAAAGTCACTTTGTCGTCAGATCTGCGTAACATCAATAGTTAATACTGGTCCGTCCCAGGACCACTTTGCCAATACGAGTCCTTCGGGAACACTGTCCGCCGATCCAGGGTTACCTGACATTCTCTGAATCGCCCATTGAAAGTAGGACTTGAGAGAGGCTCTTAGTCGGGGGTCGTCAGGTAGTCCGGCATCGTCAAGAGCCATTTCAAAACAAGTTTGCGCTCGCTCGTCCATCTCCTTGTGCTCGCCGTTTCCCGCATGCATTCTAATGACGCCGGACTCGCCGCCCATAGATTCCGTGTAGTCCGGCGGTCCGCCAAGCGCCTCCGCCCAGTAAGCCGCAAGGCGTTCCGAATGTTGGGGGTGATAGCCATGAGAGAAAGCGTGACTGACGATCGGATCGGCAAGGCATCTCGAATGCCACGCATTCGCCAGGGCTAAGAACGCTTCCTTTCCTCCTGCAGCTTCGTATATCGTCTCCTTCATGAATTTTCCTTTCAAACGCCGAAAATACTCTATGGATTGAGCGCTTTCCGACTCAATCTGAATTGACGATTATGTGTTTGTCATTCAAAAATTTGAAACGCCTATCTCGCTCTGGACTTTAGCCGATCGGATATATGCCACAGTACGCCGGCGGGATCGGTCAGATCACGTTGTCTGCATCGGTCAACGCCTCGCGGCGGTTGGCGGTGGAGAAGACTTTTGCAGAAAGATTATTGCCCTCGATGTCTCGTTTGGCGAGTGGCGTCGCCATATCGAGGTTCTGTTGATTGATGTTCGTGAAGGCGAATGTCGTCTCTGAACATTCGGGAACGGTGAGCAGGTTGCCCATCAGGCGGCATGCGACCCGATGCTTCCGGCTCCGATCATCGCGATTTTGAGGGGCATTTTGGAACTCTCCCTGTGTGATATTTTCATTGAGAGAGTTCGAGATAGCTGGGGGAGAGTCCTGCAAAGAGATTCTAAATGGATGCAGGAAGGCAGTTTTCAGGGGAGTAGAGGCTACTGCCCGGCGCAATCCAAAATAGCAAGTTCCTTAGCTTCTCTGTGTTTGTTAGGATCGATTTTGGCAACAACTGCTTCAAGCTCGCTGATGTAATCCGCCGGAAAGCCATGCTCTTTAGCTCCAGCGATAACGAGCGCCTTGTACCAGGTGTAAGGGGCTATTTCTGGATTGGTATTCGTAGCGTAATAGGTATAGGCTTGAATCTTCCCTGTTGCAGTTTCCAGAACCACCTGTTTCTCCTCGTAGCCCTGGCCAAATCCCTCTGCACAGTCAAGCGCCGCCTTCTCGGAACTGAGAATTTTGTAGACGACGCCATGAACCACGGATTTCGGCGTTTCAACTTGCACGATGTCGCATTTTCCTGAACCGTCTTTGCTGACTATGTGCCAACGCAATTCGTGTCCTGACAGGGCGGCGACGGAAACGAATTCCGCTGACCCTACCCGACATTTGAGTCGTTTTTCGAACATATTGGAGCCGTAGGCGAAGTAGAGGAACGTGGATGTGTCTTTCATGTGAATACCCTTTCGAAGCATAATATCTTTAGAATTCCAGTGCGATGAGATCATCGATCTCAGTTGACAGATTGAACGGGTACTGGTTCATATGAAACAGCCACCTGCCTAATTTGTCGGAGTGATTGACTGCGCGGGTCCATCGTTTCGCCGCCTCTGTTTTCAAGTTCACTACCTCTGAAACGAACCTTTAATTTCAGAGCAATAACTGTTACTTATTGATTTGGCATGAAAGTGGAAGCGCCACATCCACGTTTCTCCG
>JAYVOT010000464.1:0-6542 GCA_043757795.1 Chthonomonadaceae bacterium
AAAATGCAATTTTATGGATTGCGGCTGAGTCTTCAGTCGCAAGTCTGCAAGCCATTTTAAGTTGCGGTATTTGGAATCAAGACGAATTTGTACGACGGCTTTGCATAGACCGGCTAATAGTCATTCTTCCGTGCATCCAAAAAACGCCGCATCAGTTCTTTCACCAGGATAACATGGATTCTATGATCAAGTATTTGACAAGCCTTGAGCACAGCGATGACGAGTGCAAACTTATGTTGGAGATGATTGAATATTTCATACGCATTAGACATCGACCTATATGCGGATGTCTTAAACATCTTGTAAGCATTACTGCAAAAACAGAGAATCAGCAAAAAGTTCAAGATCGCGCCTTAAGATTCATTGAAACCTATCGCCCGTTGTCAAGCTCAAGATTTTGATCAATTGTAAGAGTATTCAGCGATTGTTTTGGAAGCACAAGCGACTTTCGTCGCTTCGATTTTCACTTAAAACCGATAGGGCGCGGCAAACATGCCGTTCCAAAATGCGTTCGCTTTCCCCAGAGAATTGGGAACGATGTGAAGAGCCGGATGCGAAACTCGCACACGCCTATTGCCTATACGTATCAGTTTTGGCTACGAAAAAGGTCGAGTGAAAATGGATAGAAAACAGATCGTCTCGATATTAATGGACGCCGAAAAGAGTGGTGAAGGCAAAAACAGGGAGATTATTTCCTACGAAGACCTGTCGAAACTCTATCGCTATGAGCAGAAGCGGGTGGATTTCAATTATGAAATCTTGAAACTGAAAGCGTTTTTCTGCGTTTTTTTAATTGTTTTTTTCTTGAGCGTGGGTCCACTAACTCTATTTTCCTTATCTATCAAAAAATTGGACAAAAAGATATTAGATTATTGGTTAAGTTTACATATATCGAAAGAGTACGAATTTTTGAGCAAAAGAAGAGTGGGTTCAAAGATACAAAACAAGATTTTGAGATACATTTTGAATGGCATTGACGAGCGTCAGTATGCGTTGCTCTGTTATGGAATTTTTAATCGGGATAGAGTTCTCCGCAAACATTGCATGGTCAGATTATGTCGAGTACTAAAAGACATTTCTCCTTCCACATCCGAGTCTTTTCCGCTATTTAGTCGCGATCAACTTAAAACATTGTGCACGTTTGCCACGCAAATAGAAAATAGCGACGTCTACCATGCCTTTATGATTGAAATCATACGCTATTTCAGCCAAACGCAGTACCCTCCCTCCCTCCTCTATCTCACTGAGATGGTCGAGCTCAAGCCGAAAACCGACGCTCAGAAAAGAGTACAGGGCGTGGCGAGACAGTTCTTGGACAACTATCGACCAAAAATTAGAAAAATGGACTGAAACCTGTCGTTTGAAGGGAAGGAGAAAATTCATTTGAACGAATAGCGCTCTTTTGAACCTGCCAACCAGCCGAAAATAAAAGTTGCAATTGCGAATGATCGCAACTGCGAAAAATTGTCGGCACGGGATAATTCGGGACATGGAAAATCGGAACTTGAGATTTGGGAGTCTTTTTTTGTGGGTGATTTTCTGCCTGCAAACGACCTATTCCGGGTTCCTGATACTGGGGAAAATCGCCGTCACGATAGCCGATAAGCGCGCACTGACGCGTCGCGGCTTTCATCTCTTCATTCCTGAGCGCGAGTTGCCAATCTACGCGCTAGGAGTTCTGCTCGCACTCTCAGTCGTCGCGGTCTCCGCCGCTCTACATAAACGCGGAGGGAAGTCTCTTTTCAGTTGCCATCCACCATTTCCTTCAAATACTGAAAACCTCCGGCTGCTCCTTGGTCTTCTGAATTCCATTCTTTTCACTTTCACCTATCTTTTCCTCTGCAATTCAGTCGTTTGCCGAATCTCAACCGTTCAAAACGCAGCAAAAATTCTGCTCGGGGTTTCATTCGTCTCGTGGTTAATCACTTTCACGATCTGTTGCAACGAAGTTCGGCTTCGCCGCTTTCGCGCAAAACTAATGCACCGTCCCGAAATTCAAGAGAGAGCTTTCACCCATTCGTATGCCCCGGGTACGGACTATCCTGATTTCAAAGCTTCATCGCAACCAGAGAGCTTATTCCAGATACAACGTCTTGGAGGACTCTGTTTAGAGATCGTCATCCCGATCCTGCTCTTTTTAATAATCTACATTCCTCAAACGAATCTCATCTCGGGAAATGATTTTGCAACGGAGCAACTCCACCATATTGATTACTTCTTCATGGCTCCCGTACTTGGTTTTGCACAGGGCGGGGCGCTTGGAACCGATGTCTATTGTCAGTACGGGGTAGGGTATCCGGTTTTATTTTCAATCCTCGCCCGAGTTGCGCCTTTGACTTACTCGACCTTCATCACTTTCAGCGTGTTATATGGGTGGCTCTATTTTGTCGGTGTCTATCTTTTTTTGCGGATTCTTCTCAAAAGAGTCGAATGGGCGGCATTGGGCGTCTTGATTGCGCTCTCTCTTCAACTGTTTCACGGCGTGAGTTCTCCGGATGTTCTCTGGCAATACCCCTCTTCCACTGTAATGCGGTCTCCTTGCGACATCTGGTTTCTAATCTCTCTGTTGAGACACGCTCAGACGAAATCACGCTATTGGCTCTATTTCGCTGCTATTGCAAACGGGCTTGCCATTTTTTTCGAAACGGACACTGGCGTCTATTTGATGCTCGCTTTTGGAGCTTATCTCGCTATATCGAAAATTAGCGATGCCAAAACAGGGGACGTATCCGCTCCGAGCATTCGACTTGCGGACTGTTTACTGTGCGGAGTTATCACCCTCTTCACGCTCGGAGCCGGTCTGTGGGTTGCGAGTCGCGGCACGCTTTTCAGCGCTGCTTTTTTTACTGGCTGGCTTGAAGTTTTCCGGTTATACCCCTCGGGAATCAGCATGTTGCCTCTCATCGCCTCTCAAGAAGCGATTTGCATCTCATTTCTATTTCTCTTGACCTATCTGCTTACGGCGGCATCCAATCTGCACGCTTGCATCCTGCAATCCGCTCGGCGCGAAAGCCCGCTCCTTGTCGCAATAGCCATCTTCGGAATGTGCCTTCTTTTGCAGTTTATCGGCAGGTCGCATCCTTTCAATCTGTACCACGCTTCTATCCCGCTCTCTCTTCTATTGACTTGGTATGGGTTTCAATTAACTTGCAAACTGAAAAATGCCGTTGTTTCCTGGGTCTCCGACAATATGAAAGCAGAGAGCGCAAGAAGCAAGACGATTTCATGTTTGCAAACGAAAGCGCTTGGATTTATCCCGACTGCAGCAATCGCTTTTCTGGCTCTGGGACTTTTGAACAATGACGCTTTTCGCAACTATCCGAATCTTCTGAATGCGCTCACGAACCCTAAGGCGAAAGAGGAGACGTTTCTTCTGCTCCCAGAGTTGAACGATATCGCGATCCCGATGCGATTGAAAAAGTATGCAGAAGATTTTCACGCGGCGACTCAGGATGCGAGGAGATTGACGCAGGATGGCAAATCGGTCATGTTCATCGTAAATAATGAACCCATCTATCACCTTGCCTCCGGCTCTAAAGCGCCGTATAGGTACGCCCCCCTCCTCCCCGCCCTGATGAGCAAATCCATGTTGCGCCGAGTCATAGCAACTCTTGAAGAGCGGCCTGTAGATTATGCCTTCATTGCCCCGGAGAACGAGAGGGGATACGGCGTAGACATAGGAAATATCAAAGACACGCATGATTCGAGCGCAGCCTTAGCGGATTCAATTTATTCTCACTACTCCTTCAAGCGCAATTCCGGCAGATTCGAGATATGGATGCGCAATATTGATCCGCGCTTCGGCACATATTCTCCTGCCGTTGCAAAGTCAGTTTCAGGGAACTCGCGCCAAAATAAGAATTCCGGGCGCTGAAAGCTCCACGGCTTTCAAATGAGTGCAGTAATGTGATAAAGCCCGGCATAAAATATTTTTTGCCCAAGTTGCTCGGCGTGAATCTCCGCCTAAACCGGTAATGTTTATTATGGGTAAATTTCACTAAAAGGAAATGCAGTCGAGTTGAAAACCAGATCGGAAAACGCACCTCTATGAAGATTGACAAGAACCGTTTGTTGGAATATCTGTTGAATGGACTCATGCTCTTGGCGTTCAGTTTCTTGACGCTGATAGCGATTAAGGCGCTCGACTCGCGTTTTCAGCATGATACGGCTTGCATGCTCTTTTCCGCGCATTTGATAGAACATTTTCACATGGTTCCGTACCGGGATTTTTTCGATGCGAATCTCCCCTTCGCCTATCTCATCTACGCAGTGATCGGAGTGACGACGGGCTATCATGATAGAGGGATTCGCATCGAAGAAATTTGCGTGCTTGCAAGCGTAATGTTGGCGAGTTTTTTCGCCCTGAAGGCATTCGGCAAGCGGCTTGCGGTCTATGCAAGTCTAACCTTTGCGCTCTACTATCTATTGGCGGGGTATTTCATCAGCCTGCAACGTGAATTTTTCATCGTAGTACTCCTGAGTTTCACGATCTGTATTGCCTTCAAGAATACAAAAAGCGACAATTGGAAGACTAATTTAATTATTGGAGGGTTGTGCGGACTAAGCTTTCTGATTAAGCCGCATACGTTGCCGCTCTGCGCGCTTTTCGCCGTTTACAGAATCTCAATGCTGCCGGATAGGGAACGATCCCGAAAATTCGCCATGAAAGCGGTTGCAGTCGCGTCTCAAATCGGGGCGGGCGTTTTGCTTCCCATCCTGTCGACATTGATTTACATGATTGCCACTCGCTCGCTTTCGCCCTTTCTCGACATGGCTTTGAACTACTTTCCCCTCTACGGAATGCTTGATGGACGACACAGGACGATCACTGCCGCAGAAAAGCCGGGCTATTTGCTGGACACTTCAATCACTATGATTAGAAACGGAGCCTTGTTGTTCCCGCCTTTGCTCGGCGTCCTGACTGTGGCGATGCAACCCAAATTATCCGACGAACTTCGTCGTAAATTCTTTTTGCTCATCGGTCTCGCCCTGTATTTCATCGTCTACCCGGCGTTTTCAGGTCAGTTCTGGGCTTATCACTACATTCCCTATATGTACTGTTCCTGTCTTCTTGGAGCCTTCGTATTTCGGAAAATAGATGCGAATGCAACTGGAATGGCGAAAGTCGTCCCCACAGTGATTCAAGTGGGGTGCCTGTTGTGCGCTTATCAGATCTCGCTCTCCGGCTTCCAAACCTACTCTCCGACAATATCGCCGAGAGGTGGGCGCGTGGATGCGATCGCGTCTTTCTTGAAGAAGAATCTTCGATCAGGCGACAGAGTGCAGGCGCTTGATTGGACGAACTCCGTTCAACATGCGATGCTGATCTCCAATGCGATCCCTGCAACCTACTTCTACTATGACGTGATGTTTTATCACCATCTGTCTCACGTCTATCCTCATCAGGCTCGCGCTCGCTTTATGACGGAATTGCAAAAAAGTCGACCGCGTTTCATCATTGATATTCCTGGTTATGAAAAGCCCTGGCCCTCAGGGGAGGACACCACTCAGGAGTTCCCGGAACTTAAGGCGTTCATCAAAGAGAACTATGCTAAAGTCAACCCGGAAAAAGAGTATGCGATCTACGAAAGAGCGGACGCTTTCCCCAGGTCTATCCTTCCATAGGTATCGATAGGATATAGCTCAATGATGAGCGCCGTTTCCGAGTATTAAAAGCGCTTGCTGGAACCACTCTCGTTATTCCTAGAATCAATTCTTGCGTACCAATTTGTGATGTTTTTGAAGAGGTGTGAATTAGTGGGTAAAACACGTCAAGTGTCTACTTTAATAGGGTATAATCGTCCCAAAACAGACACTATGTTGAAAGGCGACAGGAAGAATGCCCAATGGAAGAACGCATGACCTCATAACGGTCATCGTAGCTGGGATTGCAAACGGGGTGTATTTCAAAACAAACTACGCTCCGCAAGTTGTTCCGGCGTTGGTTTTTACCGGAACTTTTCTTTTCGCAGGCTACGCGTGCGCAGGCGATCTCGACCTGAATTCCAGCGAGACGAACCGATGGGGCCCGCTGAAATTTATCTGGGCGCCTTATCGGATTATTGTCCCTCACAGATCATGGATTTCGCACGGACTTGTCATGGGAGGGTTGATTCGCGTTCTTTATCTCGCGACGGCATCGACCCTCCTCTTTTGGCTAGGGCTTTGGCTTTACTCGCGCCTTGGACCTCATATAAACGCTTCTGAAGCGACGCGAGCGGAGTGGGGTTCGCTAATCCATTGGTCTCACGCCCATCCCACTCTCGCATTCGCCGCTCTCACCGGCTTCGTGCTCGCGGGAACTGTTCATTCGATCTCCGACTTTATCTACACGGGAGTTAAACGCAGACTTCCGCACAAAAAACACAGGAGAAATTAGCGGTCGCCCGGTACTTCGATCAACGCAATGTATAATTATCATTTTGATGTTACGCAGACCTGACGACAAAATGACTTTTTTCGAGAGTTGAATATCCCCGGCATGTTTGCGCTTTTGAATCCCAGGAATAATTTCCCGGTCTATGCGGCGCTTCGCGCCGTAT